>JAFXOC010000450.1 GCA_017529085.1 Selenomonadaceae bacterium
AAGGGAAGAAGCAAGGCGAAAGAAATTAGAAGAAACGGAAAAAACGGAGTAAGAATAAAAATTATTAAATAACTGGGAGTCCAGAGGGCTGCGCCCTTTGGCAGGGTCAAGGGGCAGCGCCCCTTGTGGGAGTTTGAGGGCAACGCCCTCAACACACAATAGGTGAACAGGTGAAAAAAAATAATTGTGGTAGGAGCGGGATTGGCAGGCTCGGAAGCGGCTTGGCAGGCTGCCAACAGAGGAATTAAGGTTCTTCTCTACGAAATGCGACCAGTTAGACAGACCCCCGCTCATAAGACAAAAGAATTTGCGGAGCTTGTGTGCAGCAACTCTTTAAGGGGCGCCGGGCTTGAAAATGCCGTGGGAGTTTTAAAAGAGGAAATGCGGCTTTTAAATTCGCTTATCATGAAGGCGGCGGACGCTACGAAAGTTCCCGCGGGCGGCGCTTTAGCGGTAGATAGGGAAGGCTTTAGCGAATATGTGACAAAAAAGCTTAAAGCGCATCCGAATGTTGAGATAAAGAGGGAAGAAATATTAAAGATACCAAGGGAAAAAGAAGCCGTGACGATTATAGCGAGCGGTCCTTTGACAGACGGCGATTTAGCGGGGGATATTCGCAAAATTACCGGCGATGATTCCCTTTATTTTTACGACGCCGTTGCGCCTATCGTGAGTTACGATTCAATCGACATGACAAAAGCGTATAGGGCTTCTCGTTACGGCAAAGGCGACGGGGATTATATAAATTGCCCCATGACTAAAGACGAGTACGAAGCTTTTTGGGAGGCGCTCACCACGGCGGAACTTGCGCCGACAAAAGAGTTTGAAAAGGAAAAATTCTTTGAAGGCTGTATGCCGGTTGAAGTTATGGGCAAGAGGGGCAAAGACACGTTGCTTTTCGGTCCGTTAAAGCCCGTTGGTCTGGAACATCCCGAAACAAACGAGCGACCGTACGCCGTCGTGCAGCTTAGAAGGGATAATGCGGCGGGGACGCTGTATAATATCGTAGGTTTTCAAACTCATTTGACGTGGGGCGAGCAAAGAAGAGTATTTCGCATGATACCGGGGCTCCAAAATGCGGAGTTCACCAGATACGGCGTAATGCACAGGAATACTTTTTTGAACGCGCCGAGGTTAATGCAAGCCACCATGCAATTAAAAGGCGAAGACGAACTGTTTTTTGCGGGGCAGATGACGGGTGTGGAAGGATATGTGGAATCCGCCGCATCTGGGCTTGTGGCTGGATTAAACGCGGCGAGAACGGCAAATGGCGAAGAACCGCTTGCTTTTCCTATAACCACGGCTACAGGCGCTCTGTTGAATTACATAGTGACTTCGGAGGCGAAACATTTTCAGCCTATGAACGTCAATTTCGGATTGTTTTCGCCGTTAAACGAAAAAATCAGGGATAAAAAGGAAAAAAAATTGGCTCTTGCTAAAAGAGCGATTTCGGATATGGAAAAATTTCGAAAGGAGCGACTATAATGGGTGATTTTCACGCAACAACGATATGCTGCGTAAAGCGAGACGGCAAAACAGCCATAGCGGGCGACGGACAGGTCACTTTCGGACAAGCCAACATCATGAAAGGCAATGCGAAAAAGGTGCGCAAACTTTACAACGGTAAAGTTTTGGCTGGATTCGCCGGTTCGGTTGCGGACGCTTTCACTCTGTTTGAAAAATTTGAGGGGAAACTTGAAGCGTATCACGGGAATTTGCAGCGCGCCGCCGTCGAGCTTGCCAAAGAATGGCGTACGGACAAGATGCTGCGTAAGCTTGAGGCGCTTTTGTTGGTCGCGGATAAGGACTTGATTTTAATGCTTTCCGGTACGGGCGAAGTGATAGAGCCTGAGGGAGATGCGGCGGCGATCGGTTCGGGCGGATTTTACGCTTTGGCTGCCGCGAGAGCAATGATAAAACATACGGAGCTTTCCGCGCTTGAGATCGCCAAAGACGCTCTCGGTATTGCGGCGGATATCTGCGTATTTACGAATCATAATATAATTACAGAGGAGTTGTGAAATGGATATAGGAGTAAACGAGCAAACGCCACGGGAAATAGTGGAGGAACTTGACAAATTCATAGTGGGGCAGAAGAGCGCGAAGCGTTCCGTAGCCATAGCCTTAAGAAATCGCTGGCGCAGTCGCAAAATTTCGCTTTCCATGCAGGACGACATCGCGCCGAAAAACATTCTTATGATAGGCTCCACGGGTATCGGTAAAACTGAGATTGCCCGCCGTTTGGCAAAACTTGTAAAAGCGCCGTTTTTAAAGGTTGAGGCGACGAAGTTTACAGAAGTCGGCTATGTTGGGCGGGATGTTGAGTCAATCGTAAGGGATCTTGCGGAAATTGCCGTTCGTATGGTTCGCGCCGAAAAATTAAAAAGCGTGCAAGATAAGGCGAAGGAACTGGCGAACGAAAGGCTTATCGACGTTTTCGTACCGGAAGCCACATCGCCGACGAAAGCTTTCCAAGATTTTTTCTCCGACGACAGCGAGGAGAAAAAAGAGGAAGAGCCAAAATATCAAGCGGGGCGCGCTTGGATGAAAAAGCGGCTGGATTCGGGCGATATGGAAAAGAACATGATAGAAATAGAGGTGGAAGAAACTCCGAAAGCCATGATGTTTACCGCGCCGGGTTTTGAAGGCATGGGGGACAACATTCAGGATATGATGGCGGGGCTAATGCCTAAAAAAAGACGCAAGCGCAAAGTCACCGTAGAAGCGGCGAGAAAAATTTTCACACAAGAAGAAGCCTCAAAACTAATCGACATGGACGAAGTTGCGGACGAAGCCATACAGGTTGCGGAGCGCAGCGGAATTGTGTTTTTGGACGAAATAGACAAAATCGCCGTTAAAAATCATGCGGGCGGCGCAGACGTATCAAGAGAAGGCGTGCAACGGGACATTTTGCCCATAGTTGAAGGCTCCACCGTTATGACGAAGTATGGTCCCGTAAAAACCGATCATGTGCTTTTTATCGCGGCGGGAGCTTTCCACACGGCGAAACCCTCGGATTTAATTCCGGAGCTTCAAGGTCGTTTCCCCATCAGAGTCGAATTAAAATCACTCAAAAAAGAAGATTTCAAACGCATTTTAACCGAGCCGAAAAACGCTCTTATAAAGCAGTATCAAGAGTTGCTGGGCGCAGACGATGTGGTTTTAAACTTTGAAGACAGCGCCATAGAACGACTTGCGGAACTTGCGGCGGACGTAAACGACAACACGGAAGATATAGGCGCAAGGCGCTTGCATACCCTGCTTGAAAAACTTCTTGAGGACGTATCCTTCGACGCGCCTGATTTAGAGGACAAAAACATCGTCATAGACGATAAATACGTAAACGAAAAATTGGAAAAAGTAGCGAAAAATAGGGATTTATCACAGTATATTTTGTAAAAGTAATCGAAATGTTAAAATTTTAAGTATTTATAAGGTTTTAAACAGCGATTAGAATAAACAAAAAAACCTCCGAATTATAAATTGATTCGGAGGTTTTTATTATTTACACCAAAATTTCAATTATTCACTATCCGCTCACACACATAAAACGTGTAAATTCCCGTTTCTATCTTCAATAATCAACTTCCTAACATGAGATTCGCAATCCGGAATGTCCACATTAAATCTGTGATGACAATCGTCCACTTCATATATCAGACCATTAAACATAGTGGCGGAAAGAAGCATTTGACAAGGTAGGTCAATGCGCGCGGCAATAATGGGAAATTCCGGATAAATTAAGTCACCGCAACGGAAAAACGGTATTTTGTAAAGCGTCCCCATGGTCGTACCGCCAAATCCTCCAAAGGGTTGATTTTCCGCAACAAGAACGGCTCCCATATCTTGTAAACCTTCTTCATCTTCCACCCAAACGGGAAGTACTGCGCCGGTATCCAACATAGCGTCCAATTGAAAAAAATCCGACAAGAATACGATTGGACGTTGGGCTCGTTTACGCATCATTAATGTAAATTGCTTCATCGTCTGCTCACCAATATTCCTAATGGGCATAAATTGTTCGGCGTGGTGTACGTCGTATAAATATCCTCACCGGCAATTTGACGTTTCAAAGCAGATCCTCCGGATTTTCCTACATATTTCACAATTGCGGAGCGTACATCTGGAGGATGTCCGTCCCATTCAATTTCCGACAACCCTACCCACTTGTCGGGATATGTATTTTCAATTTCTTCCCATGTCATACGCTTATTCATATTGACACCCCTTTTCCTAAAGTTTTTGAATAAAATAACGCCTTAATCCAAACAATTACAGTAAACGACAAAATCAAAATTTATAGTAACATTTACCCAAACAAACTCGGAAAATTTTTCTTAATGTATTCGGAAAGTTTTTTTGCTATGCGCTCTTTCGCCACATGGTCGGGATGAATACCGTCCGTGGTAAGCCCGGGATAGAGGTAGAGATTCTCGCCGCATAGCGAACTTGTCACGTCTACCGAATATTTTTGCTTTAATATCCAGTTGTTGATGGTACGCAAATGATTTTGATAATCGTACGGTAGATTGTTTTTAGAGAGCGAGCGCCATGTTAAATCGGGATTAATGGGCGTTGTTGTGGCAAAGAGAGGGGTTATGTTGTTGGCTATGCACTTGTCGCGTATCGCCGCAAGATTGTTTATGGTCTCGTAAGGGTCTATGGAGAGGCGAATATCGTTGACGCCTCCCATTATGATGAGAAGTTTCGGATGAAAAGGCAGAACATCCTTCTCAAACCGCCTTAACATATCGCTTGTTTTGTCTCCGCTTTTGCCGAGATTTTTTATCTCTATGTCCGCATAAGCCTCGTAACGATAAACCGGGGAACTTGGGGGCACGGATATAGCGCCGCCGCCATGGGTTATGCTGTCGCCCAAGGCGGCTATTTTTACGTTGCCTTTAACGGTGAAGGAAACTTTTTCAGACCACTCGCTTTTGGGTCGCCCCGCGTTGTCGATGGCGCGAACCCGCCACACGTAATTATCGGGATAAGTGAAACCTTCTTTTTCGTAAACGCAATTCGTTGGACTTCGCAAAAGGTGAATGAGCGTGTCTTTTTCCCTTCGCCTATATACTTCGACTTCATAATTCGTCATGTTGAGCATGGGAATCCACGAATACACGGGATATAGCGGCGCATCTTCATCGTCGCGTAAAAGCGCCGTAGGTTTAGGCGAATCGGTGTTGATTTCGCCGTCGGTTATAGGACGCGGCTTTGAAAATTTCTCCACCGGTTCGCCTACATAATTTAAAGGACATACCTTATAGTAAAAGTTTTTGGCGTTTTCGTTATGGCTAAAATCTATCTCGATGCCGTTGTTGAATACTTTGTTGAAAAAAACTTCGATGTTGTCGGGCGCGTCTCTCTCGCTCTTTAATATAACAACCTGATAATACACGGCGCGAGCGGATATGTCCCAAGTAAGACGCACTTTATTTATCTTTTCCTCCGCGCAAACCGTGTTTAGGACAAACAAAAGCAATAACAAAACCGTAGGGATAATTTTTCTCGTCATGCGTTTTCCCTCGTTAGATTATCATTTAAAATTCTAGAAATTAGATATAATGCGAAGCCATCTGTCATCTTTATCGCGAACGTATTCCAATCCTATAAAATCGTGAAGCTTATAGCGAAGCGCCGCTTCCCACATCTTATCCGTCCAACGGTATTCATAGCGAACTAAAAAGCCATATCCCAAATCCTTCGTAACCCCCGCTATAATTCTTTTTGCATTAAAATCATATTTAAAAGTAAGCTCGCTTTTTAATATCTTTCTCATATACCCCACAGCCGGACGGATACGGATATTCTTCGGATAAACGTCCGCGGCAAAGAAAATTTCATCGTCATCGGAAATAAATCTCCCCGCATGGAGCCTAAAGCGCATATCGTC
>JAFXOC010000451.1 GCA_017529085.1 Selenomonadaceae bacterium
AAAGTAAAAGACCAACTAAGAAGGAGAAGAAAAAGTGACGGTAATAGCAGTTGTAGTGGTGTTTGGGATATTGGTGTTGGTGCATGAGTTGGGGCATTTTGTCACGGCTAAGATGACGGGGATGCGGGTTGACGAATTTGCTATCGGGTTTGGGCCTAAGATTTTTAGTTATAAACGAGGGGAAACCGTTTATTCGTTAAGGGCTATTCCATTGGGTGGATTTAACGATATAGCGGGGATGACCAAAGAGGATAATAAGGCGGGAGAGAGAGGATTTTGCGAAAAGTCCGTGCCTAAACGGATGCTTGTGATAGTAGCGGGTTCCGCTATGAATCTTTTGCTGCCCGTGTTTATATTTTGGGGGATATTCTTCTTTAACGGTGTTTCTACTCCGTCTAACGAGCCGATTTTGGGCGGCGTTGCGACGAATAAAGCGGCGGATAAAGCGGGACTTAAGGCGGGAGATAAGATTATCGCCATAAACGGCAAGGAAGTGACTTCTTGGAGCGAAATAGTCGCGGGTATTAGAAACACTACCGGAGAAATGGAGATAGTTTACGAACGAAATGGCGCTAAAAACACTGCTAAGGTTGAATCCGCTTATGACGAGATGTATAAGCGGAACATGATAGGCATAATCGGCGCAACGATTACGACTCCCGCCGGATTTTTCGAATCGGCGGGATTAGCCGTAAAGCAAACGGTTTCGATAATCGGACAGATGATAGCGGAACTTGGAAGACTCCTCTCACAGTTTTCGGGCGAAGGATTGGCGGGTCCCGTCGGTGTTGTTCACATGACGGGCGAAGTTGCGAAAATGGGCATAACTCCGCTTTTGAATTTTATGGCGTTCCTTAGTTTAAACTTGGGGATAATAAACCTGTTCCCGATTCCGGTGCTGGACGGCGGTCATTTCTTGGCGTTGATGATTGAAGGTGCGATTGGTAAACCTATTAACGGCAAGATTTTACACGTCGCTCAAATGTGCGGTATAGCGATACTCGCTATGCTCATGCTTTACGCTACCAAAAACGACATAGTGCGACTCTTTTTAGGAGGCTGATTATGACCAGACAGATTCATATCGGAAACGTAGTTATAGGCGGCGGCGCGCCGATTTCCGTGCAGTCCATGACAAATACCAAAACTACCGACACAGTAGGGACGCTTTCGCAAATTCGCGCGCTTGTCGCGGCGGGTTGCGATATTGTGCGCCTTGCCGTGCCGGATATGGATGCGGCTAAGAATTTGGGAAATATCATTAAGGAAGTCAATGTGCCGTTGGTTGCGGATATTCACTTTGATTATCGGCTCGCCATAGAAGCCATGAATCAGGGAATAGCCGCGTTGAGGTTAAACCCGGGGAACATAGGCGGCGCGGAGAATGTGCGAGCCGTTGTGAAATTGGCGAAAGAAAAGAACATTCCTATCCGTATCGGTGTAAACGCAGGTTCCCTTGATAAAAAGCTTCTTGAAAAATACGGCGGAGTCACGGCGGAAGCTATGGTGGAGTCCGCTTTGGAACACGTCGCTATTTTGGAAGCCGAAGATTTTCACGATATAAAAATATCTCTAAAAGCGCACGATGTACCGCTCACTATAGCGGCATACAGGCTTATGCACGAAAGATGCGATTATCCCTTACATTTAGGCATTACCGAAGCGGGAACGGTAAAA
>JAFXOC010000452.1 GCA_017529085.1 Selenomonadaceae bacterium
AGGCTATAATCCAAAGTCGTTGAAGTTTATAAGAGAATTATAAAAATACATAAAATCTCAAGTTTCCTCAACATTAACCCACTACAACTTCCGTTTCCTTCTGCTTCAAAATCCCAATCAAATGCTCCCGCATCCGTTCCACAGAAAGCGGCGGGCAGTCTTCGTCGTATACTATAGGTTTGTTTTTTGCCTCTTCCAATTCTTTCACCAAATGTTCCGGCATAGTTCCCGGATTTTTTAAATCAAGATATGAAGTTACTAGCATAATAATATTCCTTTTCGCCAATTTTTCTATTTCCCGCTCAATTCAAAGCAATTCCATTATCCCTACCAATCTTTGCTATCTGTTCAACCGTAAATTTAGAAATCTGCGCTATAAACGAAAGTGGTTGTTTTGCTTTAAGAAGCTCAAGCATCATGTCTGTTTTGCCTTTTCTCTCGCCTTCTTCTCTACCCTCGTCGCGTTCATCGGTCATTTTTGCGAATAACGACATATATTCCAATTTTAACGCGTCATGCGCTTTTAATCTTTCCACTTCTTTTGCCACCTCTTTTACAAAAGTTCCCTTTATACCTTTATTTTCGACATAATTCAAAAAGTTTTCTGTATCTTCGTCAACTTCTCCCACCGTTCCTTTCGTATTATGCTCATTCTTTCCAATTAACCAACCTTAGCCCCTCAATACGGCTAAAATGTTTAATATTATCTGTAACCAAAGTGCAATCGTTCACCATAGCTATAGCCGCTATATAAATGTCGTTGTCTTCTATAAGAACGCCTGTTTTACGAAGGGAATCATAGATTTTAGCCGCAGTATTTAACGCTTGCATATCATATCGATCTAAAAAATAAAATTTAAGTGATTTACACAATTCCTGAAATCTGTTAAATCGTCGGGTAGCTTTTGAATCTGTGAACCCACGTATGATTTCATAATATACGATAGATGGAAGTGCCAAAATATCTCCATCAGAATATACGTCAATCATTTTATTTTCTACAGATTCATTTCCCCGAAGATAATCAACTATTACGTTCGTATCTAGCGCGTAAGTCGTCATAAAGCGTCAACTTGCTCCTTTCAATATCTTCCATGACGCGACCTAAGTCGTCTTTTTCTTCCTGATTCAAAAGGTATTTTAATTCAATTAACGCTTTTAATCCTTCTCGTCTTGACTCATCCATGTTTCTTATGCCTTTTTTTGACAAAATATCCTCTAATTCTTGTTCTACTTCATATTCTGACGTCAACATAAAATCTCCTCCTCAACCTTAAAATTCTCTCTCACCCATATTTTACCACAACACTTACCAAAAAGGAACTGTCCAAAACCGAACAGTTCCTTTTTTTGTTAAGACCATGTTATATCATCGGGTTCGCTAAGTTTTACGCTTGAAGTTGCGGTAACTTGACCGGAACCGTTTTTGTTGTTTCCCGTACCTACACCCCAATCATAATATTCATATGAGCCGCCGCCTCGCAGACTAATATAGTTCGCTATAATTGAACCTTTCAACTTAGAATTTCCGCTATTATTAACTAAACAGCCTTCGTTAGAACTAACATGAGGCGCATATATAACCCCGGAAAAAGTCGAACCATTATTCAAATTGATATGAAACATCCCATTACCTGTATAACATACAATTATCGGACGATCATTGCTGGCATTGACATTGAAATTAACCATATATATGCTTTCATCAAAATAAACATATAAAGGCTCGGTAGACGAACCAACCGAAGAATCGATAGTAAGATTTACATTACCATCTCCGTTTGCCATATTTGCTGTAACCGCAATATTCCCTGTGATATCCGATGAAGAAATGGTTTTATTATCAAAATCTCCGGGAAATTTAAAATTAGTTTTATAACTATCCCAATTTTCCCAATTTCTATTGCTATAATCTTGCAAATTCATTGCTTTTTTAGCAGCCGTTTGAATTTGCTCCATATCGTAGTCTACAAAAGTTTCTTGGAAAGCATAATCAGGTCCTTTTTCTACCGCTTGATTAACCGAAAGACCTTCATCTTTTGCCTTAGTTGTAAAGAAATATTTGAGATTACTGTTCTGCGTACTATGATATAATGTAAATCTTCCATCA
>JAFXOC010000453.1 GCA_017529085.1 Selenomonadaceae bacterium
CCATGATAAGGAGTAGGAGTAGTCAAAATTCCCAATAACTTGCTATCTTTTAGAATATCTATGACGCAGTTGATGTAGCTTAAACTTTGCAAAGCATTTTCGAAGAGCATCTCAAAAGCCACATCGTCTTTCATGCTTGCAAAAATCAAGCAGATATACTCGTATCCGTCAATTTTGTTCAATAAATCCTCGGTATTGTAAAAAAATACGGGCACATATTTATCTATTGCAATAAGACGATTATTGATTTGGCATTTATCAATATCATCGCTAAATACAATTATCGCCGTTTTTTCTTTTACAGAAACGCTCTTGCCTTTAGATGAACGACATATGAAATTTAAATGCAAAATTGTTTTTAATTGATTAATATCCCTTCTTTTAATTAGATCTCTCCATATCAAATCGCAATCATAATCCGTTGATTTTTCAATGTAGTTCATCGTTTTTCTTGCTATTTCTCCCATGTTTACGGAAGTAATGTTTTCTTGATTAGCAAAGAAGGTCTTTTTCTTCAGGAACGGTGATTTATGCGTCGATATTAAATTATAGGTATCATAATACACAGCCGGCGGCTCGTTGCAAACCGTTTCGGGAAAGCATTTAGCGTCTACATACGCTCCCGATTTATAACCCAACCCATTAAAATATTCGGTAAATTTAAGTTCATACTTATATACGGCATCGCGAAAAGTATGCAAAGAAGGTAGCGATTTCCAATATAACTCAAAATTTTTATCCATCAACATACGCTTGCGAACAACTAAAAAATACGGCTGCACATGATACGGCATAAATTCGCCGGGTCTGCTGCCTACATATTTTTCTCGCTCCGTTATCGCCCAAAAATCAAAAGGTTTATCTCTCATTGCGACAAAAACGTCTTTTAATGGATAAAGCGGTCCATAACACGAGTCATTCACCAATATCAATTCATCGTATTTTCGTATTTGATCCCATCCTAACCCTTCGCTTAACGCGTACTTAAACGCTCCTGCGTCAAAATCCGTATCATCGCGTACGAATATATCCTTAACAACGGTATTTAATTCTTCAAGATTAATTACTATGCCCTTTTCAAGATTAATTACGGCAAACAACGCTTCCGTAATTTTTCTTAATTCTTTCGCCAGATATAAAATATATTCGGGAATTTCACTGTCAGCGGCATGAAATTCCAGGACGCATAATCTTTTCATTTTAAAATATCCTTTTCAAAAAAATTTATTTATTGCTGCCTATGAAAATTTTTTCACAGTAATTTTCATCGAGAGTATACTTTACCACCCCCCATTCTGCATCTCGGGAAGTAATCATTATACCTACATTCATTTGAAAATCAATTTCGGATATATTAAACATAGGAAACGAAATGGCTATATCGGGAGGATCCGGAATCCTTATAAAACCCCGAAATTTATTTACGGGCTGTTCTAAAAGATAATTCAAAAAAGCGCTAGAATATGCGCCAAATCCCAATATATAAATATCATCGTACTTATTGTAAAATTCTCGCCACAATTCTTCTTCCCCGGGAGTATCAATAAAAGTTTGATACTTTTCTTCATCGAGGTAATGATTGACCGTTTTATACAACATATACCGATAATTCTCAAGATAAAGCGAAGCATACTCCTCTGTCATGAGAAGCCCGCTGTAATAGCCTTGACTCTGCGCCACAAAGGGAAATATCCGCTCTATGGCGTGACTTATCGTTCCATCTGCAAGCATGGGCTCCGATGGAATATC
>JAFXOC010000454.1 GCA_017529085.1 Selenomonadaceae bacterium
CATCACCAATTATATCTAAAGTCCAATCTTTATTGCGGCGACGACCAACCATCTTCAAAAGTCCGCGACGAGAATGGAAGTCTTTCTTATGCACCTTCAAATGGTCGGTCAAATACTGAATTTTCGCCGTTAAAACCGCAATTTGCACTTCCGGCGATCCGGTATCCCCCGCGTGTACGGCGTGAGTCTTGATGATTTCCTGTTTTTGTTCTTGAGTCAACATTTTATTTCCTCCTAATGTCTGCTATCCATCGGCCAAGAATGCGTCGGAGTATCGCCAAAACCTAGCCGAAGGAGATGTGTAATGAAAACAGTATAGCACAAACTAGGTACAAGCGTCAAATTTATTTTTAGAATTGACACGCATGGAAAAAAGGGGTAAAATGAGTTTCGATTTTCAATGTTTGTCGGGGTTGTTCGTTAAATTCATAATCCATATTCTAAAATTCTTAAAATTCATAATCCATTGATATAAAGTTACAGATAGGAAAACCTGATAAAAAATTTTTTAGTTAGGTGGTGTAAAGAACGCAACGGGATATTTTTGTCACTCGTTCTTCCATATATGTAATTACTGTAAAAAAGAGGGCGCGCTGATGAAAAACAATATAAAGGCATATAAAACATTCGGCATATCTCCCATGCTATCTATCATCGTTCCCGTATATAACGTGGAAAAATATCTTGGAGAATGTCTTGACAGCGTTATATCGCAAGACGCTGACGATTACGAAGTCGTTTTGGTGAACGATGGCTCTACCGATGATTCTCTTGTTGTCCTTAAAGAATACGAAAAAAAATATCCACATTGTCATGTTTACAACAAGGTCAACGGCGGCTTGTCGTCCGCCAGGAATTACGGCGTGGATAAAGCGACGGGTAAATATGTTTATTTCTTAGACAGCGACGATAAATTTTACGACGATAAATGTATTTCTTTCATGATTGAGGAACTGCAAAAAGCGAACCTCGATGCGCTCTATTTTGACGGCGAATCTTTTTTTGAAAGCCGTAAATTGCAAGAACAAAATCCCTTCTATGTAAACGCTTACCAAAGAAAAAACAGCTATGGCGATTTTTATAAAGGAGAATCCTTATTTAAAGCCTTTGTCGAACATGGCGAATATTTTCCATCCTCTTGCTTGGCTTGTTATCGCAAAAGTTTTTTGCAAGAACACAGCCTTTCTTTTGACGAAGGTTATCTTTACGAGGACAATCTGTTTACATTCAAGGTTATGCTGTCGGCGAAAACCGTTCGCCATATAGACAGAAAAGTATTGTCCCGTAGAGTCAGGGCGGGTTCTATTACTCAATCAAGCCTTACGTTTGAAAACCTCAAAAGTTATCTCAGGGCGTGGCTTCAAATGCGAAAATTTTGGGAGGAACGCAAAACCGGCGACGCTTCGGAAGCTATGGGAATTATCGTGGACGGCGTTAAAAGCGGCGTTGTTCTTTCGTATAACTCATTATCTCTTTCGGAACGTGAACGCGTAGCGGAGCTTTCGCCTTATGAGCGGCATGAATTAAAAAGCGCCCTGCCCGCTTCTGTAGATAACGGCAACGGGGAATATGTTTTTCCTTATATGTTTATGAAGAAAAATTCCGCGGTGGCGATTTACGGCGCGGGAAAAGTCGGCAGGGCTTTTTACGGGCAAGCAACCCGCTGCGATTTCGTTCGCATAGTCGCATGGGTCGACGCCAACGTCGCCTCCATATCCGCCGAGAATTTGCCCGTAACGACGCCCGATTCCTTGAAAAACGCACTCTTTGACTATGTGTTGATAGCCATAGAAAGGGAAGACGTCGCAAACGGCGCTCGTCAAACCTTGTTGGATTTGGGCGTTCCCAATTCTAAAATCTTATGGTTCGGTAATTACTATCCTTGGAATTTTGCCTACGACAGGATTATTTATCCTTTGACTGAGATTTTGCGCAAACTTGCCGTAAGCGGTGAAAAACGCCTGTGGCTCTTTATGCTTCCCGAACACGGGAACATGGGGGATTACGCCATAGGGTACGCCGCTTTTGATTTTTTGAAAAAATTTTTCTCCGATTATTCTTTGATAGATATAACCGAGGGCGAATGGCGCGGCCTTGCCTTCGAAATAAAATCCCTCGTTCAAAAAAACGATATTCTTTTCTTAAACGGCGGCGGAGATTTCGGGGATTTATGGAATACGGGCAAGGTTCAACGAAATATTGTGGAAGCGTTTCCCGAGAA
>JAFXOC010000455.1 GCA_017529085.1 Selenomonadaceae bacterium
GATTTTGTGAACTATGAAATTGACGAGGCTTTTTGGCGTATGATTGCTCAAGGTACGGGCTATAACGAGGAAGACAAAGACATAGGACGATTGGCTATACATATTATGCTTACAGCGTCAAGTCGCGTCATACATGAAGAATTACGGAAAAATTTTATGAAAGGACTCGAAAAATACATCTCTACTCCTCATCAAGCGTATTGTTACGATTTGATTTCCGATTGGCTTTATGCAAAAGATAACGATATTTTGCGCGAAATTGCAAAGTATGTTGAAAAAGAGACTAATCTTTACAAACGGTTTATGCAAATGGATACGGAAAATTTGCTAAATATCGCTATGTTCCCTTGCGTGAATGAGATTATTATTTTAAAGTTGATAGAGGATATTGAAAAAAATATTATCGACCCCGCCAAAATTCGTCAGATTGTTGAAAAACGCCGCGCCCTCCCTTGGTATGAAGATGTCAGAAACTTTTATGAAGGACTGTATCAAGTTGCAAATATACAAGAATTTTATAAAAATCACTCGGGCGGTTTTCACACGACAGAGCCGAAAAAAATTTTGGAAGAATACACCTCCGACTATTATAAAATGGACACATATTATAGACTGTTCTATAAAAGTTACACAGAATGTGAGAAAATGTCTTCCGATGATTTATTTGAAGCGTATCGCAGTATAAAAGATATTGTGGAAAATTGCTATGTCAACTGGTTTTTGGAGGAACTCGGAACAAACTGGTCGGACGCTATCGCGGATAATTTGCGTGAAAAGGGCAAAATCGAAGATGTTCCGCTACAAACTGATTTTTATAGTCACAAAGTCGCTTCATCGGATTCTAAAGTTTATGTCATAATATCCGACGCTATGCGATACGAAGTCGCCGCCGAACTGGCGGAGGTTCTGCGCCGTGAAACGCAAAGTAAAGTAACGATAAGCGCAATGCAGGGTATATTTCCCACCGTTACAAAGTTTGGAATGGCGGCGCTCTTGCCGCATAAAAAGTTATCCGTTGAATTAAAATCCGGTAAACTCTCGGTTTTAGCCGATGGTAAATCAACCGAAGCGGGGAATAGAGAAAAAGTGCTAAAATCCGCAAAAACAAAAAGCGTGGCTCTTAAATACAAAGATATAATCAATTCAAAACGAGCGGAGCGAGCGGCATTAGCGCGTGGAATGGACGTTGTATATATTTATCACGACGCTATCGACGAAGCGGGACATTTGGACACTTTCGACTTCGGAGCTTGTACGAAGGCTATTGAAGAGATAAAAAATATGGTAAGGATTATAACGGGAGAATTTGGCGGAACAAATATACTTATTACATCTGATCACGGTTTTCTCTGCACGGTTAATTCTCTTCGTGAAGACGATAAAACAGATAAATCCTTCCCGAACGAACAAGCCATAGAAATTGCTCGCCGTTATGTTATCACAAAAAAAGGAACCGATTTAGACTATCTGCTGCCTGTTAAGTTTTTGGAAGGAGAAACGGAATATAATGCGTTTACGCCACGAGGTAATATTCGCCTAAAGATGAAGGGCGGCGGCTTAAACTTTGTGCATGGCGGCGTAAGTTTACAAGAAACGGTCGTGCCGCTCATTGATTATCATTTTCTCCGCAACGATTCAAAGGAATATAAAGCAAATAAAGCGAAGTACGCTGTATCGCCGGTGACAATCAGCTTACTTTCTTCCAGTCGAAAAATCAGCAATATGATTTTTTCTCTAACCTTTTATCAAAAAGAGGCTGTGGCTGCAAATTTCCGCGCGGCAACGTATAAGCTTTATTTTACTGATAGTACGGGGCAACAGGTCAGCGACGCACCGCAGATTATTGCAGATAAAACGGAAGAAGATGCCGATAAGCGTATTTATCGCGTAAGTTTCAACTTAAAGTCATTGAAGTATGATAATAAAGAAACATATTATCTCGTGATTGCCGATGAGGACGGTCTGCCCATATCCCGCGAAGAATTCCAAATCGACATCGCCTTTGCGGTAGATGAGTTTGATTTTTTTAGCTAAAGTGAGGCGAGAATATGGATTTTGAGAAAGATATTGATTTTACAGTGGAAGAAAAAACTGTGGATGATACACTACTTGAAGATGATTCAGAAGTTATGGAAAGTCCGAGGGATATAATTAAGTGTAAACTCCGCAAGTATTTTGACGGTAAGATTGTGCGTAAAGATTTGACTAAAAAAATCAAAGAAGGAGCAAATGTTCCTGTATAGATGTTTTGCTCCGCTCTATCGGTATGGAACCGGATGAATTAAAAGAACGCGAAAAATGGCTTCTTATCACTCGTATGATTCCTTTGGTGGAGAATAATTTTAATCGTACCGTAACAGGGCGGTGGAAAACTTATCCCCGAAGGTTTATGTAATCCCGGTCAAGTTTATACGGTATCGCATGGCAAAAGCGGTATGATTGGAGTATTTAGATTGGAAAGTCAGATGCTGCAAGGAAACGGCAAGTTGGAGCGCACCGGGCTTGGTTCTGATCGATATGCCAAAGAATCCGTTAATACTGCGTTTAATCTTCTTAAGGCAAACGGCAATCGTATAAGCGGAGCTATCCAAACTACGACAAAAGATTATGTTATTAACTATCAAAATTTGCAAGGAATCGGTATGACAAATAAATTGGCTCTGCCTACGCTTATTGCAATTTGTTCTATTGCTTTGGCAAAGCCCGTTCAAAGTTCTTTGGTGGTCATTGGAGAAATCAGCATTAGCGGTACAATAATGAAGGCAGAGGA
>JAFXOC010000456.1 GCA_017529085.1 Selenomonadaceae bacterium
CCGCCGAAATCGGAAAGCAGACGGCAACGGGCGAGGTAGCCGAGTATGTCCTTATGCGCGATGCAGACGCTACCGAAGCGGAAATTGTCGGAACGGTCTATGTCAAGGGACGATTCAACCGCGAAAAGATTATCCTTGCCGATGGCGATACCGTAGAAGCCCACGAAGCGGAACTGCGTTTGCGCGACATTCATTTCACCACGCTCAAAAGCTGACCAATGAAGGAGAGTGAACAACAATGCCGATGATAGAATATAACGATACCCTGTCTTTGATGGGTGTCATGGAAAGAATCAAACCTCCCGCAAGTTTTCTGCTGGATACCTTTTTTCCGCAGATTCCTTCCGTAGCTCCCACCAATAAAATCATGGTGGAATACCGCAAAGGGAAACGTCAGCTTGCGCCTTTTGTGATTAAGGGCGGCAAAGGTGTAAATATGGCGCGGGAAACTTCCGACATGAAATTTTATGCGCCGCCTATGGTTGGCCCGCGTCGAGTTATCACGCCGGAAGATTTGGAGCATCGTATGTTTGGCGAGACCATCTTTTCCACCAAAACTCCGGCGCAGAGAGCGGCAGAAATCCAAGCGCGGGACTTGGTGGAGCTTCGCGACATGATTATCAACCGCAAAAATAAAATGGCGGCTGACATCTTGACCACGGGACAATGCGTAATTGAAGGCTATGCCGATGACGGCAAAGCCACGGTTATTGACACCATTTCCTTCCCCGACTGGGATCAGAAATTAACGCCAACGACCACATGGGACAATCCCAACGCCGATATTTACCACGACATCAAGGGTATGAACAAACTCATTCAAGAGAACACAGGGGAAGTTCCAACGCTTATGCTTTGCGGTGAAAATATCGAGGATTATCTCATTAACAATTCCACGCTGGAAAAATGGCTATCTGTACCAAATAGGGAAAATCTTGCCATGTTATCCATTGCGCCAAGGTTTGAGAGCAGACAAATTCGACGCATCGGTTATCTGCAATCCCTCAACTTGGAAATTTACAGTTACGCCGAAACCTACACGGACGATGACGGGGAAGTAAAGCCCTTCCTTGATCCCGATTATGTCATTATCGCCAATCCCGGAAAGGGACGGCAACTTCACGGAGCAGTCACTTTGCTCAACGATTCCCTCACGGGTTTCAACTACTACAGTGGGCAGTATGTACCCTATTATGTCGGTGACAAACTTAGTCAGGAGGTATCGCTGACCATGTACAGCCGTTTCCTGCTTGCGCCGACATGGGCGGATGATTGGGCGTTAATCAAGGCGAAGGGGTGAGCGTCATGGCGAAAATCATCATCAACAAGGGATTTATCTCCTATGGCGGGCGGTTTTATAAAGCGGGCGAGGTCGTACCCATTGCCGATAACTATTACGCCAAGAGGATTGTCGCTCGTTCGGGCGGCGATTTTGATTTTTACCACGGCGAAAAAGAACCTGCCACGGACGAAGCCGAAACGCAAGCCACGGAAAACGAAAATCCGGGCGGCGATGAGGAAGATGGCGGCGTGTCCGAATCGGAC
>JAFXOC010000457.1 GCA_017529085.1 Selenomonadaceae bacterium
AGCGACACAAATATATATAACAACCTTATACTCATCAATTAATTTTAAAAATCCACTCCACATATCTTTCCCTTGTCAAAGTATTTCACTTTGTCATTTATCTTAAACTATATAAGCGTACACAAAAGGGAGCGCAACCGAACGCGCTCCCTTTCGCTCCTCTATCTGCCCTTCTTCTCTGAGACGCCTAAGCGTCCCATCTCCCCGAACCGTATTATAGCAAATATTGATTTTAATTGCAAGAGAAAATTTAAAAATTTGTGTGAAACCATTGCAAAAACAATCGTTTTAGTTTACAATAAAGTGCGAAGAGTGTTCGGCAAGCGGCTCGAAATCGCCCTCTTAACTGAAAGGGGGGTGGGGTTTATGGATCAAACATCTTTGATTCTGATAATGGTTTTTCTAATCATTGTCGCTCTTAAAAAGTAGACCGCTTTGGCGCCACCTAAGCGGTCAGTGTAAAACCTGATTTGTCGAGGGCGAGCCGCCGCCGAACACTTTTCCTTTACGTTCATTATAAACCACAATTAAACATTTCGCAAGAGTTTTACAAAAATTCAACCAAAACTTGTTTTTATTCAACCTTTACCTTATAATAAAAAAAACTTCTTTTTCAAAAAAGAAGACAGACTGTAGACAAATCAATAAAAATTGTGCTCTTCATGGCTCTCCTTCCACCGCTTCGCGGTCCCCCTCCCTCTGAGAGGGAGGCACTCGGATTACTGCTTTTGAGCCTAAAATTTTAAATTGCCTCTAACCAAGCCCCCCTCCTAGAGGGGGGGTAGGGGGGAGAGTTCAGAGAATAAATAATAATAAGTCTACACTCTGACTTCTTTTTCAAAAAAGAAGAAAGAACAGAATTTGCGATTCGCGCGGGAGGAAAATATGAAAATCGTTGTAGGCTCGGATCACGGAGCCGTTGATTTAAAGGAAGAAGTAAAGCTGGTTTTAAAAGAATATCCTCATATAGAGATTATAGACGTTGGGACTTTTGGGCATGACCCTGTGGATTACCCCGACATTGCAAAACTCGTCGCCGAAAAGATAACGTCGGGCGAATGCGAGCGAGGCGTTGTACTCTGCGGCACGGGTATCGGCATATCAATAGCGGCAAACAAGATAAAAGGCATTCGCGCCGCGCTCTGTAGCGACTCATATTCGGCAAAAATGGCGCGTCGCCACAACGATGCAAACGTCTTAGCCTTGGGCGGCAGAGTCCTTGGCATTGGTCCCGCCGGCGACATCGTCCGCGCCTTCGTCGAAAACAACTTCGAAGGCGGTCGCCACGAACGCAGGGTTAAGAAGATTATGGAGTTAGAGTAAAATTCCTTCTTTCTTTCTCTTTTTCTTTTTTGTAAAAAAGAAAAAGAGAAAGAAAGAAGCAAAGAAAGAGAAAAAGAAAAAACTTTAATAAAATAAATTACTTATTAAAGTTATTTTTTTCAACAACAATGACACTTAATAAAGTTTTTTCTCTCTTTTCTTTGCTTCTTTCTTTTCTCTCTTTTTTTCAAAAAAGAGAGAAAAGAAAGAAGATATTCCTCCAAACCATCATTATAGGAGGTTTTTATGAAAAAAATATTACCTGTTTTAACTGTTGGCGCCTTATTATTGGGAAGTTGCCCCGATAACATTGGGGAAGCCGCCAGATTAACCATCGCCAACCGCGAGATGAAAGACCCCGCATCGACAGCCGGTCCTTTTGCGGAGAGAATAAACGCAATTTTGGGTACCGCCGGACAAGAAATTTCCGGTCGAGTCAAGCTTGGAATTCTCCTCCATTCGGACGGTCATATTCTCGTTGACGACAATGTTAAGAAAGTCATTTACCAAAGGCTTCGCAACAAATTTCCCAAACAGGAATTTGCGATTATAAAAGCGACAGACGTCGCTACGGTGCTGCTTGAGAGAAGCGAATCGAAGAAGAAAATGCTGCCTGAAATGACTGAAAGCGACTATGTTTTCGCAACTAGGCAGATGGCTTACGACTATCTGATGGTCATAAGCTTTATCCACGACGAACACTGGAACGCACCCGTTATGAAGGCGACGGAAGGCGCGGAAGAAACCGTTTGGATGAAAACGCGCCTCATAGACCCTAAGATGGGCGGCTATCTCTACAGAAACGATTTTGCCGTATCGGGTACCTCCATGAAAAACCACGTCCGTTGCCGTCTTGAGGTTAAGCAAGTGGATAATGTAACCCGGGAATTTTTGGACGATCTGTCCATAGACTATAGGGATGAAGATTGGTATCAACAAGAATTAAAAGATACGGCGGCAAACAAGGCGAAAGAGGAAGAAGCGGCGAAAGCCAAACAAGAAGAAGACGCAAAACGCGCCCATGAAGCTAGTATCGACGCTATACTGGAGGGCGCGCTATGAGGAAAATTATTTCACTGCTCGCGTTCGTTGCGTTTTTCTCGTTTCTTTCCGTAAGCTACGCCAACAACAACTACGATCCCGACAGAGCCGACGATTGGTTCGTAAGGGATCAAATGAGAATGCCCGCGCCGCGCAACAAGAAATCCCTTGAAGCGTATATGGCGGAAGGGGAGGAAATCTTAAAAAAGCGCGAAGCGGCGGAAAAGGTGATTCCCCGCTATGTCATGCTCTTTTCCGACGACAACTTTATCTATTGGCTTGACACCGAAGCCCTCCATTGGCGGGATATGCCTTATTCCGCGTTAGAGCAGGTCTTAGACACGTGGATAAAGATGGAAAACATCGCCGAAGACAAGGAATACTCATACCCCGAAAAATATTATATGGAACATCTCTACCTACGCCCCAACCGCCGCCAGGTAATGTTCCTAAGCGAGCTTGAGGTTATGGGAAAACCCGAGAACAACATTAAAGAGCGCACCTACAAAGCCGAGTACTGGGAAGATTTGGTCCCCGGCAGCGTGGAAGAAGAAATTTACAAAGGCACTCTTTCTATCATAAAAAAGCTTGAGAAAAAAGGTCGCGTGAAAAAGCGCGAAGGCGACAGCTACAACTTCTTTGAAGACTTCGTGGGCATCGGCGGCTGGTTTTAACTACTTTCTTTTTTCTCTCTCTTTTTTGTAAAAAAGAGAGAGAAAAAAGAAAGTAGCAAAGAAAAAAGAGAGAGAAAAAACTTTAATAAATAAAAAGGCTATCCTTCAAAGTTTATACTTCGAGGGATAGCCTTTTTTTATGCGTAAGCGTAACTTTCCTTATAAACAGTTTCGGGAGCTATATCAATATTTCCGTCATCCCAAGTAATAACGCCGTGAAACAATGTCGGATTACGACATATATTTTCATCTGCAAGCGGTTTAAAAGCTTCTCCTTTTAATTTCGTCGTATCAAATAAACGCTTTTCCCCTGTCGAAAACGTCACCAACATTATACCGCCGTTCAATGGCTTTATCTCTTTAACTTTTATACCTTCTTGAAATTCTCCGGCATAACAAATGCCGTCAACAATATACATATCCGAGCCTCCTATAACGGAGCGATTTTATCAAAATGCTCGCCTCTTACCGCAAGATTCCACGCTTTATAAGCTTCCTCCTCATGATATGCGAGCCAACCTGTTACAATTTCTTACACAAGTTTTCCACACTTTTCCACATATCTTGCTTTGCAGCCTGTGGAAAAGTGGAAAACTTTGTGGATAAAATTATTATAATACGGGGTCAAGGGGCGTAAGTCCCTTGTGGGAGTCCAGAGGGCAACGCCCTTTGGTGGGGTTTGGGGCAAAGCCCCAACAAATTCAGTGATGGAACAGTCTGAGCCTTGTGAACGCCATTACCATATCGTATTTGTCGGCGGTTTCTATTACGTTGTCGTCGCGTATCGAGCCGCCTGCTTCCGCCACATACTTTACGCCGCTCTTCTTCGCTCTTTCGATATTGTCTCCAAACGGGAAAAATGCGTCGGATGCCAACGAAACCCCCGTTACGCTATCCAAGTATGCGCGCTTTTCCTCTCTCGTAAGCGGCGCGGGCTTTTGGGTAAACACGTCTTTCCATGCGTCGGTATTTAAGAGATCCTCCCATTCGTCGCCCAAATAAACATCTATGGCGTTATCGCGGTTGGGTCGCTTTACGTCTTCTCTAAAGGGAAGGTTCAGCACCTTATCCATCTGGCGAAGATGCCATAAATCCGCCTTATTCCCCGCAAGCCGCGTACAATGTACCCTACTTTGTTGCCCCGCGCCTATTCCTATCGCCTGACCGCCTTTGGCGTAGCATACGGAATTGGATTGGGTATATTTTAATGTGATAAGCGCAATCAAGAGATCCCTTTTAGCTTCCTGCGTTAAATTCTTGTTTTTGGTGACAATCTCCGTCAAAAGCTCGTCCGTAATTTTCGCTTCGTTCCGAGACTGCTTAAAGGTTACGCCGAAAACTTCCTTCTCCTCAACAGGCTCCGGCTTATAGTTTTCGTCCATCTTTAAAATTAGATAGGTTCCCTTGCGCTTACTCTTTAAAATTTCCAACGCCTCATCTGTATACCCCGGAGCAATAACGCCGTCCGACACCTCGCCTTTCAAAAAATTCGCGGTATCCGCGTCGCACACGTCGGACAAAGCGGCAAAATCGCCGTAAGAACTCATGCGGTCCGCGCCCCTCGCCCGTATATAAGCGGCAGCGACAGGACTTACCTCCTTAGGCGCAAAGTAAGCCTTGCTCAAAACATCGTCAAGCGGCAAACCTACAGCCGCGCCTGCGGGACTCACATGCTTAAAAGAAGCCGCCGCGGGAAGCCCCGTCGCCTCTTTTAACTCTCTAACGAGCTGCCAAGCGTTCATTGCGTCCAGTAAATTGATATACCCCGGCTTACCGTTTAACGCCTCAAAGGGAAGCTCACCCTTCTTCATATAAACGCTGGCCTCGCTCTGATTGGGATTGCACCCATACTTTAACTTCAAACTCTGCATAATCTTCCTCCTTTTTGTCGGGGCTTCTTGTTGGGGCTTCGCCCCAAACCCCAGCAGGGCGCTGCCCTGCACCCGCCAAAGGGCGCAGCCCTCGCTCCCTGTTATTTTTCTTTATTTTTCATGGCGTTGTACCATTTTTTCATTAATTTTTCGTAGTCGTAAATTTTTTTTATAAGTTTATTCGCTAATTCCTCATCGTATGTATGAGCTATCAGGTTTCTATCGTCAGCCATTTTTAACGCTTTTTCCGTTTCTTCGTCGTTTAGGAGACTGACTTCCCTAAGTTTACGAATTACTTTCTTAGGTGACGCTTCATATAAACCGTGATAACCCGCAAGATAGTCTTTTCCACACTTCCACATCAGTTCGTAGCAAAATTCAAATCTTTGAATAACAGCGTCCTTTTCCACTTGCGAAAGTTCTTCATGGGCGACTAACTCGCTTAATCTATCCACCGCCTTTCCTGCCGATTCCATTCGTTTATCCATTTTTCCATACAACTCCATATTTTTTTATTTCATCTATTATACTCTCTGAAGCAAACCTCATGTCGACCACATCAACGGAATACGGAATCGTAGACTCTTCCAATAATTCGCGAAGCTCCGATATTTTCGACGGATTTTGCGTTTCATCTGCGTCAATGGCTATATCCACATCCGAGCCTCTATGCGCCGTCCCTTTTGCCCATGAGCCGAATAAATATATTTTTGCAGGTTCGTTTTTCATAAAATCCAATACAAAATTTTTTATTCTCGCCACGTATGGATTAGTATCTTTATCATACATAAGACGCAACTCCTTTTACCACATATTATACTTTAATCGCAAAATAATTTCAAGAACAATATTTTTTCAACAAAATTTAAACAAAATAAAGGGCTAACAAGTTTTTTATCGAATTATAAATATATACATAAGAAATAATACCCGGGAGTCCAGAGGGCGAATGCCCTTTGGCAGGAGTCCAGAGGGCAGTGCCCTTTGGTGGGGTTTGGGGCGAAGCCCCAACTAAGAAGGGGTGAGGTTATGATAAAGAGTATAGCTGTGATGACAAGCGGCGGGGATTCGCCGGGGATGAACGCGGCGTCTAGGGCTGTGGTTAGGACGGCGCTTTTTGCGGGAGCCAAGGTTTGGGGGATAAACAACGGTTATCATGGGCTGCTCGAAGAAGATATGTTTGAAATGGAGTCCAAGAATGTGGGCGATATAATTCAACGCGGCGGCACATTTTTAGGTACGGCGAGATGTAGGCGTTGGCAGACCCCGGAAGGCAGGATGCAGGGTTATAAAAACCTTGTGGACAGAGGCATTCAAGGGCTTGTGGTAATAGGCGGCGACGGAAGTTTGAGAGGCGCGGAGCTTTTGTCACAGGAGACGGGATTTCCTATAGTGGGGCTTCCCGGCACAATCGACAACGACGTATGGGGCACCGATTACACCATAGGTTGCGATACGGCGGCGAACACCATTATCGACGCGATAAACAAATTGAGAGATACGGCGTCCGCCCACCGCCGCGCAATTGTGTTGGAAGTTATGGGCAGATCCTCGGGGTGGCTCGCCATGACTGCGGGAATTTCAGGCGGCGCGGAGTATATCTTGGTGCCTGAAGAAGAATACGATTTGGACGAGATAGCCAGAGAGATGAAGGCTTCATACGAAGCGGGCAAACGCTATATAATGATAGTCGTCGCGGAAGGCGCGGGCAGCGGTAAGAAGATAGGTCAGGAACTCTGGGAAAAATCCGGCATAGACACGAGGGTTTCCATATTGGGATACGTGCAACGCGGCGGTTCGCCGTCGGTTATAGACAGGGTGAAAGCCTCTATGTTGGGCGAAAGCGCGGCGCTGGCTATTATATCGGGACTTTCCGATATAGTGTTCGGTTTCCAAAAAGGCAACGTGGTGTCCATAAACCTTCACGACGCAGTAACGAACAAGAAACACTTAGACCCGGATTTAATTCATCTAGCTAAAGTGTTGGCTTAGGGAGTATTTACTTTTATGAAAAAAATTTTAGCTTTATTGTTGTGTTTTTCCTTTTGCTTTTCCGTCGCTCTTGCAAAGGAAACGAAGTTTAAATACGGAAAAATAATTTATCCTACGCAGATTGTCCTTCCGAAAGCGTTGGAAAAGAAGGCGAAAAAAGAGGGTTTTACGCCTAAAATCGACCCTCCCGTTATAGCGTATTTTGTGGAAGATCTCACGGCGGACAACGAAAAAATAATGCAAGCCTTTCTTGACAACGGCTACGCAATCGCCATCATGGAGACGAAGGGGCAGTTCCCCGACAACGTGATATACGCCAAAGCCGCCATACGCTTCCTTAAAAAGAACGCCAACAAATTCGATATAGACAGCGGCAAAGTGGGAGTATGGGGAGGAGAAACGGCGGCTTTTGTGGCGCTGACCCCGTTTCAGGAACAGTTTGAAGATTATTCCATCGTTCCGCGAGGCGAATCCAGCCGAGTAATGGCGGCGCTTCTAATATCGCCCTTCTCAAAGGAAAAACTTCCGCGGCTACATGATTTCACCAACTACGCAAATCCTTCCGCGGCTTACACTTTCATATTAAACGGGAAATACAACAGACATTCCCCCGCAAAAAAAGCCGACGCTTTTGCAAAAAAACTCAGGGACGCCGTAGGTGATAACAACGTTGCCCTTCTTAAAACGGATACCCCCGCGGGCAAACAAATAGAAATCACCGACAAAATAGCCAAACAAATAGTTGACTTCTTTAATAAAAAATTGCGTAAGGATTAGGCTTCTTTCTTTTCTTTCTTCTCTTTTTTTGTAAAAAAAGAGAAGAAAGAAAAGAAACAAAAGAAAGAAGAGAAAAAAACTTTAATAAGGGATATGGATAAAATTTAAAGTTAAGCGCATAAATTATAAGTTCGAGTTTGTTAAAGTTTTTTCTTTCTCTTTTTCTTTGCTTCTTTCTTTTTCTCTTACTTTTTTACAACAAAGAAAGAGAAAAAG
>JAFXOC010000458.1 GCA_017529085.1 Selenomonadaceae bacterium
ACGTCGTTGCCGAGTTTCTTAAAGATATGACCGATGGAACCCATTTCTTCGGTGTAGTGTATATCTTAGGGAGCGCGCTCGAAAGTGAGTTTATACATTACCAAGAGGGAAAGGCAGACAACCGCCGCATAGGAAAGACCGGTATAGAAGAATGCGTCAATGTTGCCTTCGCCGAATCTCTGGAAGAAGAAAGCAGGGAACAAAAGTGCGATGGTGCTGGCAAAAGTACCGCAGTATTGCTTCGCAGAAACGAGCTTGGTTTTTTCAGCCGCAATCTGAGTCATTTCAGCGGGAAGCGTGGGACCGGGCACCATGACGCTCGTGAACACGACTTCGTAAACGATGTTGGCGCAAACATAGAATTCAAATGAATGTCCCGGAGTCCAAAGTATAGGATAAGTGATAAGGACAAGGGGCGCTCCCATTAAGATGAAGAACCTCCTGCGTCCGAAACGCTTGCCTATCGCAGTACGTCCGAAGTTATCGGAGATGTAACCCATTATGGGGTTACCGATAGCGTCTATAACGCGAGCGATTGTAAAAATAAGACCTGCTTGCACCGCGGGAATGTCGCAGTACATTGTGTAAAACAGCATCAGGAACGCAGAGCTTAGAGCTTGCGTACCGCCGCCGAGGAAGTTTGAGCACGCATAGCCCAATACGTTCCACCATGTGACTTTTCTCTGAGCAGCCATTATGATCCTCCCTTTATAATAATTGCCGGCGCCAAGATACGCTGACGTTTCCTTGGCGCATTACCCATAAATTTATGGATATAACCAATCCGGGGGGAGAAACGCCCCCGGATACAGCTTCATTTATAAAAACGCCGAAGCGCTCTTATTTAATTTGACCGTCGGGACCGATATTTATCGTCCGATCTTCTTGCTTCTTGCCGTTAATCGTCACGTTCTCGTAAGTCAGCCCGTTGACGTTAATCATCTCCGCATCGCCTTTTACGCCGTCAAGCACCATATCGCGGAACACGATATTCTCTATCGGCGCATCCTCAAAACCTTTGAGGAAGAAAGCGTTCTTGGAGTCGATACTGCCGCCCTTTTTGGTCTTGAAATCTTCTATGGTAATATTGGCAAGTCTCGGCAAGAAATCTCCGTCGTGACCTTCGTCGTAGAAGAAGTCAGCGTGTACCACAGCCAATTTACTCTTGTTTACGACGCTGTGTTTAACGTAAACATTTTCAAGCACGCCGCCGCGAAGAGCGTTGGTCTTAAACCTGATGGGATAATCCAAATTCGGACTGTCGAAATAGTTGTTGTTGGCATAAACGTCATGCACGCCGCCGGAAATCTCGCTGCCCAGCGTAATGCCGCCGTGACCGTTGGCGAATTTATTGTTCCTGATAACGACATTTTCCGTCGGTGTGGCATACTTCCTACCGTCGGCGTTGCGTCCCGACTTAATGGCTATGCAATCGTCGCCTGTCAGGAAGAAGCAATCTTCAATCAACACGTTCTTCGTCGAATCCGGGTCGATACCGTCGTTATTGTAAAGATCCGTGACAATCTTCAATCCCTTCGCCCAGAAATTCTCGCAAAGCACGGGGTTTACTTCCCAGAAAGGCGAATTTGCGATGCTCACGCCCTCCAAGTACACGTTCTTGCAACGGAAGAACTGTATAAACGGCGGACGCAAGGGAGAAACCTTATCGTCAAACACTCTCTCCTCGGGAGGCACGCCGTCTTCAGCCATCTTAAACAACTTCTGGCGCATTTCCTCCTGATCCGTTTCGCCGAAATACCCGAACTTCCAAGGCATCCAGTTAAATTCATCGGCTCTGCCGTCGAGTGTTCCTTCGCCCGTTATTGAAATATGTTCGCAGTCGTAAGCGCAAACGAGAGGCGAGAAGTTCATCACTTCCGACGCTTCCCATCTGGAGAACCTTATAGGATAAAACTCATTCGTCTTATTTCTAATAAACGCCAGTGTTGCGCCCTTGGACAAATGCAATTCCACATGGCTCTTTAATTCGATAGCCCCCGTGAACCATTCGCCTTCCGGCACTTCTACCCTACCGCCGCCGTTCTTTGCCGCATCGTCAATCGCCGCCTGAATGGCGTCGCCGTAAAAAGTCACCTTCTGCGTCTTTTTTATGAGCTTCTTGCCGCGGTACGCCATATCTTTTTTTAATTCGGCTTTCGTCCCGGGATAAGGTCCGTCCGGATGCACGAAGTAAATTTCCTCTACTTCTCTCACCAAATGCTTATACTTATCCGCATCAATCGAAAACACCGGCTCCGACTTTGGTCTTGGCATCGAACACACGGTATCCACTATCTCGTCATACTTCTTCTGATTCCACTCAAACGCCATATTCTTTCCCCCTTTTATTGTTGGGCTCCGCCCAAACCTGCAAGGGGCGCTGCCCCTTGACCCCGCCAAAGGGCGCAGCCCTCTGGACTCCCGGTATTGAGTTTGAGCATGAAATTAATTTTGTGTCCACATTGTTATTTGTTGCCGTCATCAAAGCGTTACGCCGTCTTTGAATATTGCGAGTTCGTGTTTATCGAGAGCCTCTGACTTGGCGTGTTTTTCGCCGGAAGCGATAGCAAGCAAAAATTCAAAGAATTCTTCCGCTTTTTCTTCCATTGTCGCGCCTTCAACCAACGCTCCCGCGTTAAAGTCTATCCAATTGTTCTTAAATCCCGCTAACTTTGAATTACTGGAAATCTTAACCGTAGGCACCGGGCAAGCGAAAGGAGTTCCTCTACCCGTGGTGAAAAGCACCATGTCGGCGCCGGCCGCCGCAAGAGCGTTCGCCGCCACCAAATCATTGCCGGGACCTTGCAACAAGAGCAAGCCCTTTTCCAAAGCTCTATCGCCATAAGTCAAAACGTCCATGACCTTCGCCGAGCCACCCTTTTGCACACAACCCAAGGATTTGTCCTCCAAAGTCGTGATGCCACCGGCTTTGTTGCCCGGAGACGGATTTTCGTCAACCTTTTCGCCGTAGCGCATGAAATAACTTTTAAAGTTATTGATAAGATCCACGGTCTTTTTAAAAGTCGCCTCGTCTTTGCAACGATCCATCAACAGAGTTTCTGCGCCGAACATTTCGGGGACTTCCGTAAGTATCGCCGTACCGCCCGCCGCAACGAGTTTGTCCGCA
>JAFXOC010000459.1 GCA_017529085.1 Selenomonadaceae bacterium
AGCCCCCAAATACGATCCAAGATAACGTCTCTTGGCACAACCATGCCCACGTTTTGCACGAGAAGGTCAAAAATTTGAAATTCCCTTGGGGAGAGCTGAATCATCTTATTGCCTTGTTTTAAGACTTTCGCCGTACGGTTTAAGCTGTAGCCGCCAACCTCTATAATGTCCTGTTGAATTCTTTGAGTGCTGCGACGAGCGAGCGCCCTTAGACGCGCCATAAGCTCCGAAAATTCAAAGGGCTTTACAAGATAATCGTCAGCCCCCGCGTCAAGTCCGGCCACTCTGTCTTCTACGGAATCTTTAGCGGTAAGCATAAGAATAGCTTTTTCGTAACCGTTCTGACGCAAGCGCGTACAAGCGTCAAGCCCGCTTTCTCCCGGCATCATCCAGTCAAGCACCAAAATATCGTATTCGCTGTACATAGCGTATTCAAATATTTCGCTGCCGTTTTTTACCCATTCCACCTTAATCCCGTTTTGGACAAGCATATATTCGATGAGTTTGCCTAATTTCTCATCATCTTCAGCCAACAAAACTCGCATAAAAATTGCTCCTTTGCCGTCAATGTTTTCATGTAGTATTCATTATATATTAAAATGAAAAAAAAGTATAGAAGTTTTTGAATTTTTTATGAAAATTTTTTGGTCGCGAATGGTATAGCAAAAAATAAGTTTTTATAGTTGCCCTTTACATATAGTGATTAATATTTTATGATGTAAACAACAAGAATAAAAACATTATGGAGGACAACATGAAATATATCGCGCCGGAGTATATGGCTTCTTTTAAATGCGACGGTAAGGCGTGCGACAGCTATTGTTGCAGAGATTGGAAAGTGGTCATTGACGAAAATACAAAAAATAAATATAAAGCATTGCCAAACGATGAGGCTGAGAAAATTCTCTCCAATGTGGGAGAAGATGAATACGGCAGGTATTTTTTGCGACTGAATGAAAGGGAAGTCTGTCCTTTTTTGGGAGAGGATAGCCTTTGTAAACTGCAAAAAAAATACGGCGAAGATTTTTTGTCCGATATTTGCTTTTCTTATCCTAGGGTCACTCACAGAATAGGAGATATTATTCAGCAAAACCTAACTTTAAGCTGTCCGATAGCCGCAAAATTGGTGCTTTTCTCCGAGGGCATTTCCTTTACAGAGACGGAGGAATTGCCTAAACGCTTGGGTTGGTGCACAAATTTGACCAATCGCTTGATTTTTGAAACCTATCCGCTTTCGCTGGAGTACATTGAAGACATGGAATCAGCCGGGTTGTTGTTGTTAAAAAACAGCGAGATACCGATAAATAACAGATTAGCTTCACTCTTAACTTTTTATGAAAATGCGGAAAAATTTTTGGACGAAAAAGAGAAAATCGAAGAATTGTTGAATTCAGTTGAAAGCGGCGAGTTTCAAAAAAACTTTACATCCAATCAAAGTTATGATATAATTTTTGAAAATAACGGGTATTTAGCCTTGGTTCTCAAACTTTTTTCCGCGCTTTACGAATTTACCCTTACCGATGAAAAATTTACGGAGTTGAAAAAAATTTACGAGGCTCGGTTTAATGAATTTCAAAAGTTTGTTGTAGACAGAAACTCTCAAATTTTTACGAATTATTTAATGAACGAGTTCTTTTTACGAATTTATCCCTACGCTTTCGACGCAAGTTTTACCGTTAATGCGAAAGTATTTGTCTTTTCATGGGAAGTTTTAAAATTTGCGCTTTTTATGCTTTGCGTCGACAAAGGGTTGGACGAGGAAAAATTGATTTTCGGCGTGAGGCAGATGGTGCAACGAATGGATCACAGCAGGGGCGCTATGGAAAGGATACTAAAAATAGCGAAGGATTGTTAGGGATTTAAGTTTTCTCACAAAAAATTCGATAAAAAGAGTAGTACAGTTTTGACAAAAAGAAGGTTTTACAAAAAGAAGGTTTGATAAAAAGAAGGTTTGACAAAAAGAAGGGGTTGCTATGGAACTTACGGTAAAGAACAATATGTCGGCGTTGTGTATAAATAATCAGCTGGATAAGAACAGCAATACGCTAAGCAAAAATCTGAATAAGGTTGCGTCGGGACTGCGCATAACCGGAGCGGGAGACGATGCTTCGGGTTACGCCATATCCGAAAATATGCGGGTGCAGATTAGAGCTTTGGAACAAGACGTAAGAAACGCTCAAAACGGGCAAAGCCTTTTGCGTACGGCCGAAGGCACGGTGCAGTCGACCGTTGATATTTTGCGCACATTAAAGGAACGCGCCATAAACGCCGCTAACGATACCAATACCGACGCGGACAGAGCCATTATTCAAAAAGAAGTAGACGCTTTTATCGACCAAATCGACGATAACGCTCATGTAACTTATAACGGCAAATACCTTTTAAATCA
>JAFXOC010000460.1 GCA_017529085.1 Selenomonadaceae bacterium
GAAAACGCGCAATTTATCAACAAGCTATGATTAAATTTCCGGCTTCCGAATTTATAGTCTTTTATAACGGCGATGAAGACGAGCCGCTAAAAAAGGAAATGCATTTGTCGGATGCTTTCATTGCGGAAACTAATTCCTTAGAACTCATAGTGGCGGCTTACAATATCAACTTCGAGCTTTCGCAACCTTTAATAGAAAAATGCTCGTATCTTCACGATTACAGCTTTTTCGTAGATAAAGTAAAAAAGGGCAAAGCGAACGGGTTGACAACGGATAAGGATATTAAAAAAGCAGTTCGATATTGTATAGAGAATAAACGGGATTCCCTTGCCAAATTAAAATCAAAAATTGTTAAATCGCGACTTTCACAGTCCCTTTTGTCATTTTTAACATTCCGTATCCAAATGTATTATCTGATTAAGCTCTTCGGGGGTCAACTCAAAATTTGTTATAAGCTCCTTACTGGTTATATTTCCGCTTGCGTATAACTTTTTCAAAATGTCGCATCTGGCGGCAGACATTCCTTCTTTATACCCGCTCCTATAAATAACGTCGTCCATGCCGTTCTTAAAAGTTCTTTTGCGTTCAACTATTTCATCCAACATAATATCCTCTTCACTTTTCCTTACGTCAATCTGTTTCCATAATTTTGCGCGGTCAACCATGGAAACGGGTTTTTTTGCGTTCGCCTTTCTCTTATAATCTCCGTTATATATAAGTTCCCACGTCTCTGAAGACAGCCAAGAGCCGTTTAATACCAAATCAATATCTTCTTTGTTATGCTTCAAATATCTAACCTTAGCCTGCGCCTCGGATGCGCCGCCCATCATCTTTCTCTCTATCAATCGTTTCCGTAACTGCTGCTCTTCTCCCGTTATAAAAAGAGTATAATCCGCCAATTCGTATACGTTTCTCCAATCGCCTTCGCGATACAACAACCAATTTCCTTCTACAAGCAAAATGTCCCGCTTTATCGTCACAACCTCTTCGACAATATCCTGCGTTCTTCTGTCAAACACGGGAAACCGCACGTTCTTATCCTTTACTTCAGCCAACTTCTTCTTCAATTTTTCCATGTTAAAAGTTTCCGGCGCATTCTTCGCCACTGTCATCGGAATTTCCGTATCTCCTCTTTTTACGCTGTGCGTTTTTATATATTCTTTCCTATGCCGAAATCCCTCTATTCCAATCGACTGTACGGGCGTTAAACTTTCGCTCGCCTGCGACAACATCTGCAACAAGAGCGACAACGCCGTTTTTCCCGCTCCCGGGGGCGCCGCCAAAAAAACCACCAACCTCCTGCGCTTCCTCTTTTGCATTACCGTAAGTCTTCTAAGAAAAGGAGTAAACAGATTTTCTATAGTGCTCTCGTTATAAAGCACCTTGTGTTGCAATCCCCCCATCATAAGGCGGCAAGTCCTCCACGCAACTTCTGCCATTCTAACCGCCTTTCCTTTTCTACATCAAATTTTTTCTTTCTTTCTCTTTTTCTTTTTTGTAAAAAAGAAA
>JAFXOC010000461.1 GCA_017529085.1 Selenomonadaceae bacterium
ATTGCTATTCGCTCCTCATGCTCTCCCCCCCCTACCCCCCTCTAGGAGGGGGGCTTTTTAGAGGAAATTTAAACTTTTGGCTCAAAAGTTGAGGTTGTGAAGCCTCCCTCTTAGAGGGAGGGGGACCGCGTAGCGGTGGAAGGAGAGCCATGAAGAACACAATATTTATTGATTTGTCTAAAGTTTGAAATGCGATAACAAATTATTTATTTATTGTCACATCATCAATAAGAACTCCGTCGTCTTTATAACATTTTATATTTACAGTCTTTGCGTCCGCTCGCATTACCAAAAAATTATCTGTTTCGGGCTGCGGCGCAATTTTTATGTCTAAAGCGTGGTCTATCCAAAGATTAGGGTAACGCACGTCTCCCGCCACACCGGTTAATATATAATAGGGTCCTCTTTGAGCCCTGTCCATATTTTTGATAACGCCTCGATTGCGATATGTGTGTAAATGCGCGGTGAAAACAATATCAATATTTAATTCGTCGAATATCGGCATAAAGTGACTTCCCGCATCCGAAATTCCTTCTTTGCGTTCCGGACGATTATGTATTCTATATTGTAATACGTCTCTGTGCATTAACACTACCTTCCAAGGTTTTTGCGATGCGTTTGCGTCATTCTTTAACCATGCTTGTTCCTCCTCTAAGAGTCCCTCCTTAAAATCTTTCGTCTCGTCCCATTCGGTACTTAAAACCATGAAATGACACGGTCCCATATCAAAAGAATAATAGTAGCGTTTAAAATTTTCGCTGCCGTTATCCGGTGTCGGAAAATAATTAATGTAAGCGTTTGGCAGCCGCACTTCCCAGTTGTTATCGTAACATTCGTGATTCCCTAAAACCGGCGCTAACGGGATGTGCTCCTCAATCCCGCGAAGGGCGCGAAACCACGCCTCCCATTGGGTGTGATCTTCGCCGTTATCCACCAGATCACCCATATTGACGTAAAGATTGGCGTCATTATTCTCCTTATAAGCTTTTTGGGCGACCTTCTCCCAACAGCTGTAATCGGCGGACTGCGAATCGGGGAAAATCAGCGCGACCAGTTTATCCTTTGAGGGCGCTTTGAATTTCAACCACTCTCCTTCGCCTCCTTTTGTCAATAAGCGATATTCATAAGTCTCCTCCTCCTTAAGTCCCGTTAAAGTCGCCTGATACTGATGTCTTAATGAATTGTCGTCGGTAAACGGCGCGTAATCGGCAGAAAATTTTTGAGTCTCGCCGGAAGCCTTTTTTAGCTCCACCGCCGGATTTTCTAACTTGTCCGCCCCCTCGAACAGAACAACCCTTTCCGCAGGATTTTTCCCCACAAGCTGTCTGGTTAGTTTAACATCGCCTTCTGAGAGCGTCTTTAACTTCTCCTTAGCCTCCCTATAAGCGGGAAAGCAGCCTTCAAGCGCGGACGAGGCCGCAAGCGCCGCGCCTCCTATCAAAAAATTTCTCCTTGAAAATTTCCTCATTTACATTCCTTCCTTTCGAATTTTTTCTTATTTTAAATAAAAATTGTATATAAAGCAAGCGAATACGTAGTATTTATAGAAAAAAGTGAAATATTGCGAAATGCGGTCATAAAATAAAAAAGCGCGACCGTATACACGATCGCGCCTCTTTATCAAACGTTATCCCGCGCAGGAAATCGGAATTTGATGAGAAACTTCCACTTTGTCTTTCAGTTTGGGAAGCTCTACTTTCAAAACCCCGTCTTTAAACTCCGCTTTTGCGTGTTCTTTGTCAATCCCCGTTATATAGAAGGAACGCTCCATCTGCCCGTAGCTTCTTTCCCTTCTGATATAATTTCCTTTATCATCCTTCTCGTCAACGTTATCTTCTCTCTTTGCCGAAAGGGTAAGATAATCGTTCTCGTAGCTTAAGGAAATATCTTCCTGTTTCAGTCCCGGAAGATCCGCCGTAAGCTCATAGGCTCCGCCGTTGTCTTTTACGTCAACTTTGAAACCTTGCGCGTTCGGCGCGGCAAAAGGCGTATCGAACGCATCCCACAGACGGTTGAACAAACTTCCTTCCGGCATTATGTC
>JAFXOC010000462.1 GCA_017529085.1 Selenomonadaceae bacterium
CGAAGAGGAAACGGGATTTGTTGCGGATAAGATTAAGAAGCTCACCACAATCGCAACGACCGTGGGATTTTCCGATGAGGTTATCCATTTGTATGTGGCGGAGGATTTGAGCGCGGGAAAATTTAATCCCGATGACGATGAGTTTATCAATGTGGTGAAAATGCCTTTTGCGGAGGCGTTAAAGAAAATAGAAACGGGAGAGATATTTGACGTTAAAACAATTATTTCCATTTTGATGTATGAAAGAAAAAAATAGCGTATAGAGAAAAAATATTTAAAAGTAAGAAAAAAAAAATAACGAGATTAAAGTTTTTTCTTTCTCTTTTTTCTTTGTTACTTTCTTTTTTCTCTTTCTTTTTTACAAAAAAGAAAGAGAAAAAAGAAAGTAAGGTTTTAAAGGGCAAAGCCCTCAACAAAGAGGTGATAGAAAATTTATGTTTGATTTTAATATAATGCAGATAGTAGCGGGGCTGCCGGGGCTTATTTTGGCTATGACGGTGCATGAGTACGCTCACGCAAGGGTTGCGGTGATGCTCGGGGATTTCACGCCCAGGCTTATGGGAAGGCTCACGCTTAATCCTATAGCGCATATTGATCCGATAGGACTTTTGTGCTTGTTTTTGGTGCATTTCGGTTGGGCAAAACCTGTGTCGATAAATCCCTTTAACTTTAAAAATCCCAGACGGGACGATGTATTGGTGTCGCTTGCGGGACCCGCGTCTAATCTTTGCCTTGCGTTTTTGACGTTGGTGTTTATGTTGGTGTACGCCAAATTTGTCGGACAGATGACGGACGGGACGTATTTGGTGTTTAGGCTGATTATCGAATACAATATCGGTTTTGCCATCTTTAATATGCTGCCTATTCCTCCCCTTGACGGTTCTCATGTTTTAATGCAGATACTTCCTAGAGAACTTGCTTATAAATTGGAGGGGCTTGAAAGATACAGTTTTATAATTTTGATAATCTTTTTGATGACACCGATTTTAAGCATGATACTCATTCCCTGCCGTCAGTTGGTGTGGTCGATATTTACGCTTATATTGACTCCGTTTTTTTAGATTATGGAAGACAGTTACAAGGTAAGATTGGAAGTATTCGAAGGTCCAATGGAACTTCTGTTGCACCTTATCGACAAAAAAAAGATTGACATTTACGATATACCGATAGCGGAGCTTACGGGGCAGTATTTGGCTTATCTTGACAAGATGACTTCGTACAATATAGAAGTGACCAGCGAATTTTTGGTGATGGCGGCGACTCTTTTGCAAATAAAAGCGAAGATGATGATGCCCAAAACCAAAGAGGATGACGAGGAAGAGGAAGACCCGAGAGCGGAACTTGTGCGCCGTATCATAGAATACAGGCGGTATAAGGAAGTTACGGCGGAATTAAGCGATATGATAGTCGCGCAGGAAAAATACTGCGCAAGACCCCCCGCCAAACTTCCGGAGGAAAAATTGCCGCCGAATAATCTTTCCGTGGAACTTTTGGTAGAAGCCTTTAGCACGATATTAAAGGTTAAAGAGGAAATTGCGATACCCGAAGTTTTAGTAACGAGAGAAGAGTTTCGGATTGAGGATAAGATGAAGGATGTTTTGCGGCTCTTACAATCTGCGGGCGGGGAAATTCTCTTTTCGGACGTGTTTAATCTCGCCTCAAGGTCGGAGCTTATCATAATATTTCTGGCGGTGTTGGAACTTATCAGGAATAATGAAGTTATCGTAAGGCAGAAACAGAATTTCTCGGAAATTTATATTTTCTCGAAAGAAGGTACGGCTTTTGAAGGAAATCTTGGCGATACTTGAAGCCGTACTCTTTGCCTCGGGAGATCCGCTGTCGGTCGGTGAAATTGCAAACATCATCGAAAAGGACGAGGCGGAGACTTTAGATTTGTTGCGGGAATACGGCGAAGGGTTGGCTTCAAGGAACGGCGGCATTGTTTTGCAAAATATCGGGGGCGGTTATCAGCTCTTAACCAAACCCGAATATTTTCATGCGGTGAAAAAACTCTCGCAAGTGCGAGAAAAGCGGCTGTCAGCCCCTACAATGGAAACTCTCTCCATAATAGCCTTTAAACAGCCCATAACCAAACTTGAAATCGAAAACATCAGAGGCGTTAGAATTGAACGGGCTCTCGCCAAACTCTTGGAACTTTCCCTAATAGAAGAAAAAGGCAGAAAAAAAGTGGTCGGGCATCCCATCCTATACGGCACAACTGATATCTTCCTAAGAACCTTCGGTTTAAACGACTTAAGCGATTTGCCTAAACTCCCTGACGCCACCGACGTATCCGACGGCGCCATCGAAGAAGCCGAACGCATCTTGGGAAGGGATAGTGAGGAGTAGAATTCTTACTTTTGAAAGGGGATTACTATGCCTAAGACAGCCAATATCAATCTTCGTATTGAGCCAAGCGTTAAAGCGCAAGCTGACGCTGTTTTTTCCAATCTTGGAATTTCTATTACCGATGCGATTAATATTTTTATTCATGCGTCTATTATGGAGGGCGGTTTCCCGTTTCAGCCGAAGCAACCCCGATACAACCGTGAAACCGAAGCGGCTATGCAAGAGGCGAGAGATATTATGACAGGAAAAATAGAGGCAAAACGTTATGGCTCTTTAAACGACCTCTTAGCCGACATGGATATGGAGACTGTCAATGCTTGATTTAGTGACTACCGCGCAATTTAGAAAAGATTTAAAACGCATTCGTAAACGCGGCTATGATTTATCTAAATTGGATAATGTCTTGCAAACTCTCCTTATGGAAGCGACTCTTCACGAAAAACATCGTGACCATGCTTTGACAGGCGATTACATAGGTTTTCGCGAGTGTCATGTAGAATCTGATTGGTTGCTGATATACGCTATAGATAAGGGGACTCTTATCCTTACAGCTTCTAGAACGGGCACACATTCCGATTTGTTTTGACGGTGTTTGTCTTTCTGAAGATGACATTCAAACAGAGATGCCGTAAATTCGTTTTATGTTAGGAGTGATATGGATGGAATTAAGTATGGCGGAGATAGTAAAGACTATAGTCATAGGAATAGTGGAAGGGCTTACGGAGTGGTTGCCGGTCAGCAGTACCGGGCACATGATATTGGTCGACGAGTTTATAAAACTTAACGTAAGCAAATCCTTTATGGATATGTTTTTGGTGGTGATACAGTTAGGCGCAATACTGGCTGTCGTGGCGATAAGCTTTGAGAAACTTAATCCGTTTTCAGGGTTTAAATCTAAGGAAGAAAAAAGATTAACGATAGAACTTTGGAAAAAAGTTATGGTGGCTTGCGTGCCTGCGGCTGTAATCGGGCTTATCTTTAATGATTACATGGAAGAGCATTTTATGACGACCGGCGTGGTTGCCGCTATGCTCATATTGTACGGTGTGCTTTTTATCTGGGTGGAAAATTATAATAGGGGTAGAAATCCTAGGATAAACAATCTGGATTTTTTGGATTATAAAACAGCCTTTATCATAGGAATGTTTCAGGTGCTTGCTTTGGTGCCGGGAACGTCAAGATCCGGAGCCACGATACTTGGCGGCATACTCTTTGGCGCATCAAGGTTGGTTGCGGCGGAATTTACTTTTTTCTTAGCCATCCCCGTGATGTTTGGGGCGAGCGCATTGAAAATCGTAAAATTCGGGTTTAACTATACCTTTGAAGAAGTTGTGATTTTGCTGATAGGAATGGTGACGGCGTTTATCGTTTCGGTGCTGTCGATAAAATTTTTGCTCAGATATATCAAAAACAACGATTTCAAAGCCTTCGGCTGGTATCGTATAGCTTTGGGAATTATAGTCGTATTATATTTGTTGTTAATAGGAGATCCGATTAATTAAACATGAAAATTATAGCGGGACTCGGTAATCCGGGTGATAAATACGCCAATACCAAGCATAATGTCGGGTATATGTTTTTGGACGAATTGGCGGCGCATTGGAAAGTTTCGGATTGGCGGGAAAAACATGAGGCGCTTGCGATTGAAACTTACTTTAACGATGAAAAAATAATTTTGGTGAAACCTCTGACTTATATGAACGAGAGCGGACGAGCCATAGGGGCGTTTTTAAATTGGTATAAGCTTGAGGCGAAGGATTTAATCGTCGTTCACGACGATATGGATATGCCCGTTGGAACGCATAGAATAAGAAAAAAGGGGAGTTCGGGCGGCCATAACGGCATAAAGTCAATTTTGTCCCATGTGGGGGACGAAAATTTTGTGCGGTTTAAGATTGGAATCGGTCATCCAACGGATAAGCCCGATGTGATACATCATGTGTTGTCGCCGTTTCCCGTCGAGGATAGGGAAAAGATTAACGAAGCGATAAAGATATTGGTTCAGGCGGCGGAATGCGTTATAAAATACGATGCGGATATGGCGATGAACAGATACAACCCGCGCAAGGAGAAAAAGAAAAATGAGTGACATTCGCGCCCTTTACGCAACCGAAGACGGCGAGATTTTTGACGCGCCGAATATTTTGCCGATGGGGAGAATCGGGGATAAAAACGTTCCGTTGAAAGAGGAAGATTTAATTCCGTTGCCGGAAGGCGCAGACTTAATGTTCTTGCCGGGAAGGAAGGCTGTCGGTATGATGGAGGACGGCGAGGTTGTCCCTATTCTAGGTTACGCCGTAGCCGCCCTTTTGCCTCAAGGATTTACAAGGCTATACTTGCCAGCCTACGAAAAGGACGAGGATTCGCCACTGCCAATTTACGGTTATACGGCGGCGGTTTTGGTCAACGACGAGATTTACGTTGCGGCGATGAAAACGGATGAGAGCGAAAGTTGGAATCCCTTAAATTACAATACCCCCGAACTGAAAAAATTGATAAAGCGGGTAAAAGCTGATTTGCCGAGAAACAGCATAGTGGAAAACCTGCAAAAATGCGCTTTAAAGTGGCACTGCCTGACGGCGCAGAATTTATTTTACCGCAGGTTTGAGGCGGGAGTTCCCGTGTCGCCGGTTTGCAACGCAAACTGTTTGGGGTGTATATCGCTTCAAACCTCACAAATGTGTCCCGCCCCGCAAAGCCGCATAAAAAAATCTCCCGCGGTAAAAGAAATAGTGGAAGTCATGCTGTATCACTTAGATTTTGCGCCGAACGCCATTGTAAGTTTCGGGCAAGGTTGCGAAGGCGACCAGTCCCTTGCGGCGGATATTGTTGCGACCGCCATAGAACGGGTGAGGGAGCGCACTAAGCGTGGCAAGATAAATATGAATACCAACGGAGGGTTTACCGAAGGAGTTAAAAAGATTGTGGATGCAGGATTAAATAATATGCGCCTATCCATAATCAGCCCAACGGAAGAAATTTACGAGGCGTATTACAGACCGAATTATTCGATTAACGATGTAAAAACGTCCATTAAGTACGCCATGGAAAAGGGCGTGTACGTTTCTTTAAACCTCTTAACTTTCCCCGGACTGAACGATAGAGAAGAAGAAGTTAATGCGTGGATTGACTTCTGTAAGGAACTTCCCGTACCCATGATACAAATTAGGAATTTAAACATGGATCCCGATTTTTTATTGGAGAGGTTGCCTAGACCTAAGGGAAAAATGTTAGGAACGAGAAGATTTTTAGAGATATTAAAGGAAAACTTCCCCGATATGATAATCGGAAGTTTTAGTCATTCGTGAAAACTACTTTCTTTCTCTTTTTCTTTTTTGAAAA
>JAFXOC010000463.1 GCA_017529085.1 Selenomonadaceae bacterium
ATCATAATACGGCCTCCTGCGGTGAGGGGCGCTGTCTGCTTCTCAGCGTCTCAGGTCGACATCGGCCATCGAAAAAATTATAGCAAAAGAAACGGAAAATGGCAACTGAAAACACCGCTCTCCTCCTGGCAGATCATAAAATTAAAAGAAGAGAACTTAGGCAATACCAAACTTTTAACCGGCAGCGAATCTATCGTAAAAATCGCGACTCTTCCCAAAATAAATATCGTTGTCACCGCCATGGTAGGGTTCAGCGGATTGGTTCCAACCGTTGAAGCCATAAAAGCGAAAAAGACAATCGCTCTTGCCAATAAAGAAACTCTCGTGGTAGCGGGGGAATTTATAATGAATTTGGCAAGCAAATATAATGCGCCGATACTTCCGGTAGACAGCGAACATTCGGCGTTTTTTCAATGTCTTAACGGCGAGGATAAAAAGTCTGTGGAAAAACTTCTGCTTACGGCTTCCGGCGGACCTTTTCGAGGTAAGAAAGCGAATGAGCTGACAAATGTAAGCAAAAAGGACGTGCTTTCTCATCCTACTTGGAATATGGGCGCAAAAATAACCGTAGATTCGGCTACGCTTGTAAACAAAGGCTTTGAAGCAATAGAGGCAAAATGGCTCTACGATGTCGATTACAAGCAAATCGAAGTTGTCGTGCATCCTGAAAGTGTAGTGCATTCCATGGTAGAATTTAAAGACGGGGCAATAATCGCGCAGCTTGGGAAACCCGATATGAGGCTTCCCATTCAATACGCTCTGTCTTATCCCGATAGAATTAAATCGAACTTTCCGCGGCTTGACTTTTTTAAGCTTAGAGCTTTAACGTTTGAGAAACCCGATACGGAAACTTTTAAGGGGCTTCCGCTGGCAATAAAGGCGGGCAAAATCGGCGGCACGGCTCCTTGCATATTTAACGCTGCTAACGAAGTGGCTGTAGCGGCATTTTTGAAAGATCAAATATCATTTATGAAAATTTATGAGACCATTGAATCTACACTTGAAAGTATTGCCCCAACATTTGATATAACGCTGGAAACTTTAATTGAAACAGACAAAGAAGCAAGAGAAATGGCAAAAAATAAAATCAAATAATCGGGATTTCAAATAACAACGCCCTTTGGCGGCGCGCAGGGCAGCGTCCTGCCGAGGTTTGGGGCAAAATCCCAACAAAATGAAAGGCGGTGCAACATGGCTGAAGAAGTTATAACAGGAATGGACTATAAATTAATGATAGCGGGCGCGTACAGCGAATTGATACTATCGTACGAGGATATAAACAAAGTCGCCAAGACGAAGGAAGGCGGCACACAGGTGTTAAGAACGGTGGCATCCGCTATTATACCTCTTGCAACTGCTAAAGATACGAGCATAGGCGGGCTTTCACGCAGAGCATCTACTGCGGCTCGTTTGGGAGCGAGAGGTAATTCGGGCGTAGTTGTATCAGAACTCCTTCGAGGTATTTCCAAGGGGTTGCAGGGAAAATACGACGCAACCTCATCAGAATTCGGAAAAGCTTTTCAGTATGGGATTTTACACGCGCAAAGGGTTATTAAGGGAGGTTATGAGGCTCCTATCATAACAGTTGCTAAAGCGGTAGCAAAAGGAGCGTATCAGCTGGTACGCAAAAAACGCCCCATTTCTGAAATTTTGACAACGGCAATCGCCGCAGGAGAAGCCGCAAATGAAAATCTTCCCGTCAAGGATGCGGGGGCGCTTCTTATGGTTATCTTTTTAAAGGGTTGTCTTAAAGGACTTGACGGAAATTTTGTTTCGCCTTACTCAAGTTTAACGCTTCCCATGACTAACGGAGAAAGTGTGCCAAATCCTAAAGAAGACCTTGTACGACCCTATTGCGTCCGTTTTAGGGCAAGAAATCAGAAAATAACCGTGGAGGAAATGGAGCGAGAATTAAAAGAATTCGGTACAAACGCTATTGTAGAGCGACGAGAGAACGGAATTTTTGCTCATATCCACACCGAGCATCCCGGAAATCTCTTGGAATGGGCGGTGGGATTAGGTCCTCTGAGAGAAATTCACATAACTAATATGTCGGAACCTCACGCTTTGGGCGTAAATAACGCAATAATGCCGGTTGCGCTTATCGCCGCGCCACGAGAAGGCAGCGAAGAAATTTTGCAAGAGGCAGGCGCGACGATTATAGTAAAAAGTCGCAAGAATCGTCTTCCCTCCGTTGAAGACTTAGTTCTGGCGGCGCACAGCGATTTTGCGGATTCATACGTGCTTTTAAGTTCTCGTAAAGAGGACGCTATGGTATTTCGTCAAGCGAAGTATCTTCTGGAGGATAGAGTTGAATTGGTACTTGCCGAAACAACGGAAAAAGCGCAAATTGCCGCAAAAATTTTCGACAACGCCAAAACTGCAAAAGAAAATGCCGCCAATATGTTGGCGGCTATTGAAGAGAAAGATTAAAATTTTTACTTTTCTTTTTTTCTTTTTTACAAAAAAGAAAAAAAGAAAGAAAGAAGGGTTTTAAAACAATATAAATGTTAATAAAGCGTTAAAAAAGAAAATGGCGATTATGGAGGACACCACGGTTTTTGTGGTAGCTTTGCCGACGCCTTCGGCGCCGTTAGGCGATGTAAGACCGTAGTAACAGCCCAAGACCGCTATTATGCTGCCGAAAATTACGGCTTTTATCATGCCGCCGGTCATATCAAAGGCGTTGCAATACATATTAATCGAAGAAAAAAATATGTTGGAGCTAATGCCCGAATAAAAGACGGCGATAATAAGCCCGCCCAAAAGACCTATTATGTCGCCAAAAACGGTTAAGATCGGCACTACTATCATACAGGCTATCATTCGCGGCACTATCAGATAATCTATAGGGTTTACCGCCATAACTTTCAGCGCGTCGATTTGCTCCGTAACCTTCATTGTGCTGATTTCAGCCGTTATTGCGGAACCCACGCGCCCGGCGCAGACGATGCCGACAAGTACGGGACCTAGTTCGCGACCTATCGCTATCGCTATAACTGCGCCTACCGTGGATTGAGCGCCAAACTTAATGAATTGATCGGCGGTTTGAAGAGTCATAACCACGCCGGTAAAGGTAAGAGTCAGGCTGACTATCATAAGAGAATCCACGCCTAAATGAGACATTTGCGCGATTATGGAGGATACGCGGGGACGCGAAAAGAGTCGCCTTATGGTTTGAGCGTAAAGAATAGTAATGGTTCCAAGCGCGGTAAGCCTATCAAGGGTATATCTCCCTAGCCATTCAAGAAACTTCATGTTGTCACCTCATATTTTATATATACGGTAAGCGATACAAATTGCCAGACTGTAGACAAATCGTTACTATTCATGGGTAATACAACATGGTAGTGAAAGAGGTAAATTAGTGCCGTTCATAGTCCACCCTTCCACCGCTTCGCGGTTTCCCTCCCCTGAAAGGGGAGGGGCCGAAGGCGGAGGGGTTGACCATGAAAAGCACTTATTTAACCTTTTTTTCACTTTTTCACTACCTGCGAATAGTAACCGTTGACTGTATATGTAATTTTATCAATCAAAAGCAAAGAAGTAAACAATTTTTTTAAAAGGAAGATACGTTTGAAACAAAAATTTTATGCCGTTAAAGTAGGAAGAAACTGTGGAATTTACACATCTTGGGCGGATTGCGAAAAAGAAGTGAAAGGTTTTAATGGGGCGAAATTCAAAAGTTTTCCGACAGAGGAAGAAGCTTTGTTGTGGCTTGGCGGTGAGAAAATTGCAACGGTTGAAAAATTAGATACGAACAAAAAAATAGAAAGCCCCGAAACGGATTTTCTGATTTATACCGACGGTTCATGCCTAAAAAATCCGGGCGGCGCAGGGGGATGGGCTGCTATTGTCACGGATAAACAAACCGGCGAAGTAATCGAATTATCCGGTGGCGAAAGTATAACCACCAATAACAGAATGGAGTTATCCGCCGCGCTTTTTGCCCTGTCTTCCATAAAAAATCCATCAACAATAACTCTTGTTACCGATAGCGAATATCTAAAAAACGCTTTTACGAAAAACTGGCTTAAAAACTGGCAAAAGAGAAACTGGAAAACAGCAACGGGCACAGATGTTAAAAACAGGGATTTATGGGAAAAATTACTGACGGAGGTAAATAGGCATAAAATATATTTTAATTGGGTAAAAGGTCATGCCGGCAATCCGCAAAACGAAAGATGCGATTTTTTGGCAAAAAGTGAGGCTAAGAAAAGGAAAAAATAATTTAAGGGCATCTCTAAAACCTTACTCTTGATGACTCCACGCCCTTCGGGGCGGGGAGTCATCGGAGAAATTTAATATTTTTTAGAGGTTGCCTTAATTTTCTTCGTCTGCAAAAAAAGTTACTGATAGAATAAATGGCATAAGCAGGGCAAAGTAAAAGGCGTAACGGAAAACAGAGGCGCGGGGAGCGGCGAGAAGCAACGTTAGCCACGCAAATAAAACGGGCAGAAGGGACAATATTCTGTCCGTTTTATTTTGGCAAAATAAAATTCCCGTCACAAACACAAGTACAAACCCGCATACACCCGTGGTCACGAAAAACACATTGTCAAACATAAATTGACCCACTTTTTCTTTTACTTTAGCGGGCAAAAAATCGCTTTCGCTTGTTTTTAAACCATAATTCATGCTAAATCGTTCCGGCTCGTCGGCATTTAAAATTTCCGGCGAAATAGCGACGGCGAATACCGTTTGATTGTACTCGTTTCCAAGCCAAGGCGAAAGCGCCCAATAATCGTAAGTCAAAAGGGCGTGCGCCGTAAAACATACGGATGGATTTTTAAAAACAGTCTTAATCCAGCTCAGTAAAAAGTCGCTTTTGTGTTGATTTAAATACTCGTCGTTAAATTCTGCGGCATATTTGTATTCATCGGAATTAAACGCCATATATTTTTCCTTAAACAGAGAAATTTTAAAAACATTGTCAAACACCGTCATATCTTGTTTATCTATATCGCCGTTATTTGCTATGATTCGCCCTATCTGTTGCAGCGGTACTCCTATAGTTTCCCTAAAGGGTACGGTGCGGTTAATGTTCGGCAATGCGTTTAGAAATATGAGGAAAATCGTAAGTAAGATAAACTTCTTTCGACACACTTTACATAAAAATCCTATGACAAAAAGAGTGGCTACGATAATGTAAATGCCGTTGCTTCGTAAGTAAATAATTGGCAAAGCTAAAAACAGAAATGTCAAAGTAACTTTTTGGCTGCTTACCAAGAGTTTACAATTATCTTTATACTCATATAGAAATAACGTAAAAAACAAAATAAAGACGGAAAATAAAGTATCTTTTACAAGGGAAACGGCGTAATTTGGAAATATAGGAAAGAATGCAAAAAAAACCAGAAAAAAACAGATTAAATAAATTGAAATTCCCCGTTTATAGATAAAACACAAAAGATATGAGATCGCAAAAGCCATAAATAGCATTTTTAAAAGTGTAAAAACGGCAAATCCTAAAAGCTCATCGTTAAAATAAATTCCAAAATTCCATATAAAATTCAAAAGATAGTTATACAAGAGAGGCTGATTGGAAACCTCGAACGGGTTTCTCATGGCAAAAATCTCATCTTCCATGGAAGTTGCGGGATAAAACGCAAAAAAATACGGAAGCCACGCAAGAAATATGAAAATAGTGAGACAGATATAATATTTAACGGATATTTTATTAGTCAAATTATTTATTTTTATTATGCGAGCCGCAAATTTAATTAAAAACAACAATAAAACAAAAATACCGAGCCACAAAAAATAATCGAAAATTTCCAGAGGAAAAACAGTGTAAGTATCAAAGAAATCGCTGTATATAAAGTTTTCGCGAGGAGCGTATAATATAGACGTATGTTTTACGGAAAGAGTTATAAAAAAACTTTCCGTAAGGATTAAAATATACATAAGGATTTTTTTACATATCAAATTTAATCTCATCACACACCTCGTATAAATTATTAAAGTTTTTTCTCTTTCTTTGCTTCTTTCTTTCTCTTTTTCTTTTTTACAAAAAAGCAAAAGAGAAAGAAAGAAGATTTTTCTAAACTAAAATCCCCGCAACAAACTGCGGGGATTGTTTTTACATATAATCCGTAGCTCTTCTCTTTCTTGCTTTTTTCACAGTACCCAATTTTGCCGCAATCCACTGAGTTATTACGAAGAAAACGGGTATTAGGAAAATACCGAGCGCCGTTGTAAAGAGCATACCGCCCACAACGGCGACGCCCATGCCGTTCCTGGCTGCCGCGCCCGCGCCGCTAGCTATGGCAAGGGGCAGGCACCCGATGATGAACGCAAAGGATGTCATGAGGATCGGGCGGAGACGCAGCCCCGCTGCCTCAATGGCCGCCTTTAC
>JAFXOC010000464.1 GCA_017529085.1 Selenomonadaceae bacterium
GGGGGGAGCGTCGGCGGTGGAGTGGTCGCAGATAACAATAATAAGTCTACAGTCTGACATCCTCTATGAGGAGGGCGTAAAGCGGCAGGGAGGAATTAAAGCGCGAATATTTCCAAATCATCGGGGACAAAAACATTGCCAAACTTAAAATATTCCTTTGCTTCTTTGGTATAGTTTTCTTTTCGGTGTTCTAAATCCTTATCCTCGGTATGATACAGGATTAAGTTTTTAACTTTCAACATCTCGGCTGTTTCGGCGGCTTCCTTTACCGTACTGTGATTTTTTTCGTATGGTTTAAACCTGTCCCTGTCTTTATACATACAAAAAGCCTCGGATAAGAGCCAATCAACCTCTTTAACGTATTTCTCCGTTTTCGGGTTATAGGGTTCGTCCCCCAAACAAGTAAGCCTGAGTCCATCTTTAAACTCTACGGCGTAACCGAACTGTTTCGCCTTTGTAGATTCAATATCAAAAGCCGTAAGCTTCATTCCCAAGAAATTAAGCTGCTCGCCGTCTTTAATCTCTCTTATAAAAATACCGTCCCCAACTCTATCGAAATCCTTCTTTTTAAGGGTAAGTTTCGCCATAGTCAAAAGCATATCTTTCGCCACGTCATGAGTATAAATATTAAACTCGCCCTTGTATTTTCCCGAATTCATTAAAGAGGCAATTTTTCGGACAACCCACAGCACTCCCAAAATATGATCCGTGTGCCCATGGGTCAAAAAAAGATGATGTATCCTGGAAAAATCCGCTCCCGCAAATTCCAAGCGGCTCAAAATACCGTTTCCGCCGCCTCCGTCGGTCAAAAATATCTCCCCATCGTCCATCTGTATATAAAACGCAGTATTAAAACACCTGGTAACCATAGCCGACCCCGTGCCTAACATTACAAGCTCTCTCATCGCTTTCCTCCTTGGGGCGCCGCCCCAAACCCCGGCAGGGGCTTTGCCCCTGCACCCCACCAAAGGGCGCAGCCCTCTGGACTCCCGGGTAATTTATTTGGGATTAAACAATACTGTTTTATTGAAAACCCCCGCGTCCTTTGACACGGGGGTTTTCAATAAATTTCAGACTGTAGATAAATCAATAAATATTGTGCTCTTCACGGTTCTCCCTCCGCCCTTCGGGCACCTCCCTTTAGGAGGGAGGCACTCGGATTATTCTTTTGAGCTCAAATTTTATATTTTCTCTAACCAAGCCCCACTCCCAGAGGGGGGTAGGGAGAGAATCCACTAAAGTTTTTGCTTTTTAAGCGCCATAGCGGCGGCTAATTGTTCGGCGGCTTTTTTGCTTTTGCCCTCGCCTCTGCCTACTATTTTGCCGTCGATTTTAGCGGCGGCGGAAAATCTTTTGTTGTGAGGCGGTCCCCATTCGTCAAGGAGTACGAACTCAATTTCCCTGCCCTTTTCGCTCTGCACTTTTTCTATCAAACGCGATTTAAAATCTTCCACAGGCTGATAGTGCTTCTCGTCGGCAAAATCTTTTTCAAAGATTTTTAACACAAATTCTCTTGCGACGTCAATACCCTTGTCAAGAAAGATAGCGCCTAAGACCGCTTCAAAAGCGTCTTCCAAATTGGATTGCCGATCTTTACCCCCGCACATCTCTTCGCCATGCCCGAACAGCAAAGCGTCACCGTATTGAAGTTTCTTCGCCGCGCTCGCCAGACTCTTTGAACAGACAATATTGGAGCGGAATTGCGTCAGCTCGCCCTCCGTAAGCTGCGGAAATTTATCGTAGATATGAGAACCCACGATAAACCCTAAAACACAATCGCCTAAAAACTCCATTCGCTCGTTGTGTTCCTCGCCAAGCTCGTTGCCGTAAGAACTGTGGGTCAGGGCAATGTCTAAAAGACGAATGTCCGCGAAGTTTATGCCGATATTTGATTCGATCCTGCGAAGAATTTTTTCTCTTTCGTTATCAATCATGCTTTATACTTTTTCAACAACAAACAAGCGTTATGTCCGCCAAATCCAAAGGAATTTGACAGAGCGGCGCGCACTGTTTTAGCTCTTGATTTATTCGGCACATAGTCTAAATCCATGTCCTCGTCTTGAGTTTCGTAGTTTATGGTGGGCGGCATCATATCCCGTTCAACGGCAAGGGCAGTTGCGATACACTCGATTGCTCCCGCCGCGCCAAGCAAATGCCCTGTCATGGATTTTACCGAAGATACGGACACATCTTTTGCCGCATCTCCCCAAATTTTCTTTATCGCCTCAGACTCACCCGCATCGTTCATGTGGGTGGATGTGCCGTGAGCGTTTATATAATCGACGTCTTTAGGCTCAAGTCCCGCGTCTTTTAACGCGAGCGCCATACATTTCGCCTGATATTCGCCATGCGGCGCAGGGCTTGTCATGTGATACGCGTCGGAGTTTACGCCGTAACCGGAAAGTTCCGCATATATATGCGCCCCTCTTGCGGTTGCGTGTTCTAAGCTTTCCAATATCACAATTCCCGCGCCTTCGCCCATGATAAACCCGCTACGATCCTTATCAAAAGGACGTGAAGCGTGTTCAGGATCGTCGTTTCTGTTGGTGCAAAGAGCTTTCATCGCAGAAAATCCCGCGACCGGCGCTTCCGAAATAGCGGCTTCTGCGCCGCCCGCAACCATAACGTCCGCGTCCCCGCGTTCAATCACTCGAAGTGCGTCGCCTATGCAGTTCGTACCGGTAGCGCAAGCCGTCGCCATGCAACTTGAAGGACCATGCAAGTGGAAGGTAATGGAAACTTGTCCTGCCGGCATATTGGGAATCATCATAGGCACAAAGAAGGGGCTTATCCTGGAGGGACCCTTTGAAAAATACTTTTCATACTGTCCGTGCATGGTTTCCATACCGCCAATGCCCGTGCCTACAAAAGTGCCTATCCTATCCAAATCCTCTTTTTCCAAATCGAGTTTTGCATCTTCTATGGCAAGTCTAGCCGCGCTCACCGCAAACTGTGTGCAGCGATCCATTCTCTTTGCCTCTTTTTTATCGATATACTTAGTGGGATCAAAATCCTTGACTTCGCCCGCTATCTGCGCGTCAAATCCCGTAGGATCAAACCTCGTTATTCTTCCGATACCGTTCTTCCCCACTATCAACGCTTCCCAATATTCTTCTTTTCCGATACCGATGGGGGTAATCGCTCCCAACCCCGTAATCACCACTCGCTTCTTCAAAAGCCCATCTCCTCTCGGTCTAGCTTTGTTGGAACTGTGTCCCAAACCCTGCAAGGGACTGCGCCCCTTGACCCCGCCAAAGGGCATTGCCCTCGCTCCCGGTTATTGTATTTTTTTCCCAACATTTGATTTGTTTTATCCACAGTCTTTTATTATATTTTTCTATAACGCAGCAAATTCCTTCTTCAGCTTGTCAAAAATTTCTTTTACCGACAAAATCTTATCTATTCGCGGCATATATTCCCCTGTAAAGACTAATCCCGTCTCAACATCGCCTTGTTGCGCCCTTATAAGCGCCCGTATTATGCAGAAATTATGTTTGCACGCTTTTAAGCACGAATCGCATTTTTCGGGCGGCACAGGTCCTTCCATTACTTTCGCAGAAAACGGCGTTCTTACCGCTCGCCCGGGAAGCCCCACGGGACTGTGGATTAATACGACATCTTCAGGTTTTGCTTTTAAATAATATTCTTTCAACGCGGGCGCGGCGTTAGATTCAACGCTTGAAGCAAATCTGGAGCCCATCTGCACCCCGTTTGCGCCCATATCTAAAAGAGCCTTTATATCTTCGCCGTGCAACACGCCTCCCGCAGCTATCACGGGAAGTTTTACGGCTTTTCTCACTTCGGGGATAATTTCTCTTACGGACGTATCCGTTCCAAGGTGTCCTCCCGCTTCTTTACCTTCTACGATAACAGCCGCGGCTCCCAATTTCTCCGAAATCTTAGCGAGCTTCGCGGTGGATACGATGGGCACGATGGGCGTATTGGAATCTTTTCCCAAAGCGAACATATCCCTTGAAAATCCCGCGCCCGCCACAACTAAATCTATTCCTTCGCTTATGGCGGTCTTTACTATTCCCACAAAATCGCTGGCCGCAACCATTATGTTTATGCCCACTATTCCCTTGGTAAGCGCCCTCGCCATCTTTATCTCATAACGGAGCTCGTCGTGGCGCATACCTGAAGCCGCTATAAGCCCTATGCCCCCTTCGTTCGCCACAGCCGCCGCTAATCTCGCAGTCGAAAGCCGTATAGCCATGCCGCCTTGAATGATGGGGATATTCGCTACCTTTTCACCTATCTTTAGCTTTGGAAA
>JAFXOC010000048.1 GCA_017529085.1 Selenomonadaceae bacterium
AGGTAATTTTTTCTTTACAACAAAGAAGAAATTTGTTACAATATGCCTGTGTATGAAATTTGTAGTGAACAACGGAAATGTTTTGCTTAACTTTTTCCCGCTCGAATGTCGGAGAAGGAAAGTACAAAATTTATTGACGTTGATTATGTGTTTTAGGAGGACAATGATATGAAAAAATTCGTTTGCACCGTTTGCGGGTATGTCCATGAAGGCGATTCTGCTCCCGAAGCTTGCCCTATTTGTAAAGCTCCCGCATCAAAATTTGTCGAACAAACCGGCGATCTCGTTTTTGCTGACGAACATCGCGTAGGTGTCGCTAAAGACGTTGATTCGCGGATTGTTGACGGGCTCAAAATGAACTTTACCGGCGAATGTTGTGAAGTGGGTATGTATCTTGCTATGAGTCGTCAAGCTGATCGCGAAGGCTATCCCGAAATCGCCGAGGCTTTTAAGCGTTACGCTTTTGAAGAAGCAGAACACGCGGCAAAATTTGCGGAACTTTTGGGCGATGTATTGACAGACAGCACAAAGAAAAATCTTGAGATGAGAATTGACGCGGAGCATGGCGCTTGCGCCGGTAAGAAAGAACTTGCCGTTCTCGCAAAACAGCTTAATCTCGATGCCGTACACGATACCGTTCACGAAATGGCAAAGGACGAAGCTCGTCACGGTTGCGGTTTCAAAGGTCTCTATGATCGTTTCTTTAAGTAAAAATAAACGGGGCTGTGAAACCACAGTCCCGTTTAATAATTATTTTTTTTAGGCAACCTTTAAAAATTATTAAATTTCTCTGATGGCTCCCCGCCCCAAAGTGGCGGGGAGCCATCAAAAGTAAGTTTTTAGAGATGCCATAAAGAAAAAACATATTGAGGCTACATAATGAACAAACTTTCGGCTAAACAAATTATTGCTGTGGATTTTGCGCTTGCCGCAATACTTTCAATTTACTGGCTCACAACGGGGATTTCTACTGAACAGGGAATTTTTATTTTTTTATCCATACTTATAGCCGGTTCTCCTATTTCATATATGCTTGCGCGAGTTTTACCGTATTGGCGAGCGGCAAACGTCATTGAAGGCGATGATGTCTCGGTACAATCGGCGAAAATTGTGCGCGAATTATCTTATCTGGATACGTTGTTGTTTGCAAAAAACGGTACCTTAACCGTTGGCAATCCTTATATATCCGATATTGTCCCCGAAGGTGTCACAAAGTCGTCGCTCCTCTCTCTTGCGGCTTCCATAGAAAAAGACGCAAAACATATAGTGGGACGCGCGCTTTATAACGCCGCGGTTTCAAGGGGACTTAGACTTCAACATTCTTCCGCAACCAACGAAATTGACGGTAAAGGCATGGAAGGAATGGTTGGCGGAACTGCGATTCGCGTTGGTAAAATGAATTGGCTGAAAGAGGAAGGCGTTGAAATAAGCGCGGAACTTTTAACTAAGCACGACCAACTCGCCTTTCACGGAAAAATTCCGATTTTCGTAGCTAACGGTAAACGCGCCCGAGGCATTATAGCTCTTCTTGACGAAATACCGCCCGGATTTATGACTGCAATCCGTCGTATAAAAAAACTTGGTATAACCACTACCGTAATTACAACGGATAGTCAGCGCACGGCAAACGCCGTAAAAAAAGAACTTTCGCTCGACGAGGCTAAAGGCGGATTATCAAAGGAAGAAAAACTAAGAGAGATAAAACTTTTAAAAGTAGCGGGAAAAACAGTCGGTATGATAGGCGATTTAAATCGGGATCAAAGTATATTGGAAGTCGCTGATATCGGAATTGAACTTATCCCCAAAAAGGTTGAACCGTTCAATATTCATAAGGTAGAAGTTGCGGGAGTCGAAGAGGACAACAAGGAACACTTTGATATTGACCCGCTTTTCCCGCCTTTTATTCCGAATTTAACTTTAAAAGGCGGACTTGCGTCATTGATCCCTGCGGTTGAGATAGCCAGAAGGGCGAAAGAAATAACGAGACAAAATTTAATTCTCTCATATCTTTCGTGGCTTTTGCTGCTTCCTTTCGCCATGGGTTTTTTTGTCGCTTTCGGCGGGGATTTTTTAAGCGCGGATTCTGCGGCAATAGGTGTGGGGATAACCATACTGTTAATATTTTTTAATTCGCTTAGAGTGCATTGACATAGAAACTTTTATGTGATAATATGAAGGTATCCTTGGGGATGTAATGGTTTCGACGGGGATAGATGGGCTTTGATAAGCGAGCCGGGGAGCATAAACCCGTTAAAAATATGCGACTCTTTTATTAAATATAAAAGCAGATTACGATTACGCTTTGGCGGCTTAAGCCAACCTCTTTTAAGTCTTCTCCCGCGGGATTTAAAAAGAGGACGATTGCGGGATACCCGAGCGCTTTGTTTTTCGGCTTAAGGGGAAATTCGTAAAAACTCGGAAAAGTTACCCCGTTTGTGGGGTGGTTTTTCTTAAAAATAAACGCAAACTGCGCTCGGAGAAGTTTGAAGTGCAATATTTTCGGACAGGAGTTCGATTCTCCTCATCTCCACCAAAATAGAATTTAACCCGCCTTACGGCGGGTTTTTTTATTCTTCGTCTTTCCAAAAGACGCCGCGTTGTGCAGGGACTTTTTTAATCATCGCTGCCATTATTACGCAAAGCGTTAGAAATCCTGCGGCTAACCCGACAAAACCGTTTTCAAGAATACCTCCCGCCAGATAGCCTATTGCAGAACAAAATCCTACCGCGCCGACATAAGGTATTTGAGTGCTGACGTGTTCTATTACGCCGCAGCCCGCGCCTGTCGAGGAGAGAATTGTGGTATCGGAAAGAGGGGAACCTTGATCTCCCGCGACTGCGCCGGATAATACGGCGGCTATGGTGATTGAAAGTAAATTCATATTTTCTGTGCCGATTAATGTTACGGCTATTGGTATCAAAATACCGAAAGAGCCCCATGAGTTACCCGTAGTAAGTGAGAGAAAAGCCGTCAATAAGAAGAAAATAAGAGGCAAAAACGAGAAAACAGTAGCGGATAAATCAACGGTGTTCGCAACGAATCCTCTAAGGTCAAGATATTCTTCGCTGCAGATTCCCATAAATGTCCAGTTAAGAACAAGTATGAAAAGAGCTGGCGTCATAAGTTTAAATCCTAAGGAAAAAGCGGCGCAAAATTTTTTAAACGGCACCACTTTACGAGGAAGATAAATCGCCGCGGTAAAAACGTTTGCCATAAATCCGCCAAACATAAGCCCCAACGTGGAATCACAATCCGCAAAAGCTTCCGCTATACTTTTGCCTTCGTGAATGC
>JAFXOC010000465.1 GCA_017529085.1 Selenomonadaceae bacterium
AAGGGCCGTGAGGGAAGCCGAACGGGTGGAAAACGATTGAAGGCGGCGGTTATGGCAATATTTGACGACGGTTTTGATTTTGACAAATATGTAAGAAAACGGCTAATGGAGATGGATAATCTTGAGAGCCGCGAACTTTTCAAAGAAATTATACGGGATATGATGGGTGAATTTTACAATCATGTAGCCAACGAATATAAGTTTTTGGAAGACAGAGTGTTTAAAGAAGCGCCAAGACCCGTCAGAATGCCCGACATAACAACAGGCATCGTGTCAATAGATGAATATGATGTTACCGACAGAAATTTTCGACCGATGGATGATGGGGATTTGGAGGAAAAGACTCCGGATACGGAACTTATGCTCCAAAATCTTGCGAATAACGAACCGTATTTACTTTATACGGCTTTTATCCCGGAAGATTATTTTAAATTGCAAAATATAGAAAATCGAGTGTTTCATGGATTTTTAGAGTTAGGTGAAGAGAAAGTCGCGGCGGAGTTTAAGGTTAAACAATGTCGGCGTTATATGGATAAGAGCGAAAGTTTATACGGCGTGGCGAAACTCAATAATCTTCCTTGGCGAACGATTCTTGCGCCTTATCTCTATAAGTTTTTTGACGTCAACGTAATAAGGGTTGACGAAATTGACCCCAAGGCGAAGATAACCAATGTAACGGTGGATTTTGAGGAATATAACAAAAAAGCGAGATTTGATATTTTCCCCATTTGGAATCTTTCAAAAACCGAGATAATGGCGTCTGCGTACCCGCAACCGGTTGTGGAACGGGAAGTTTTTGAACATATTTTATATGCCGGGCAATTTAAGAAGAACACTTCGTATCTTCTAACCGAGTCGGATTCAACCGTCAGAGATATAAGATGGCAAGACGGCGACCTTTATATATTGGCGGACGGCGAAACTCCGGGCAACTGGGGCTTTTACGAAGTTCACAGCGAAAAGGAATGGTTTTACAAATTTCCCGTTTTCAGTAATCGGCAATACGACACGTTCTCCAACAATATGCGCGAATATTTCGGCGAAAGGATTAAGAGCAGGACAGAGATTATACGCTATCTTAGTTCTTTCGTTGCGTCGCAGCATTTTAATTTTATGGACGTAAAACTTATGCCTGCGGGAGACGAAACCGGCGATACATACGATACGGAAAGTTTTATTGACTACGAATACAGATGGGAGAATTCGACAAAAACTTTAATGGTATATTTTGACGCTCAAAAAATGAATTATTATTTGAATAGAGATATTTTAAGCTTTTTAATAACGAATCTGTCTCATTTTTTTCCTGAATATAACTGCATAGGTAAAATAGTATAGGGGAGGGTGGCAATGTGAATTTTATATGGGATATAGCGTTGCAAGCTCAAAGAGATGAATTGTCGTTAGATGAACTTTTTTTTCAGCCCGCAAAAAATCCTTCGCCTTGTTACGAGCAATCTTTTAAGTCTATAAACGAAGCCCATGTGTATAGCCCTTTGGTTGAAATAAACCCGTTTATGCGTTTTACGGGTATTTTTCAATATTTGTTGCACCGAGATGTGGTTTATGATTTGGAAGCGGAAAATAAACAGTTTATATTTTTCGCTTTTGACGCTATTGTGCATATCTTAACGGAGATTGACCTTTGTCATGGCATGACGACTCGCGAATTTTACGTTCGACGGGTGAAAAAAGAATTGCTTTACGGAGTGTACGGCGATTTGGCGCAAGAGGCTATGGAAAGCATGACTAAGGAGGAACAATTAAAAGTTGCGGACGAACTATATTGTATAACGGAAACCGGAGGAAGTTTCGCTTCTTTTTGTAAAATAGTAAAAGAAATTTTTCCAGGGGTTTTTATTTATCAGGGTAGACAAAAACGACGCAGGATATATGTTTATTTGGACAGAAAGGAAACTCCGACGCTTGTGACTCAATGGGATTTTTTAAGGGACACTTTTTTGCCGATAGATATGGAGGTAAGAGTGTTCTGGGACACACATTTCGGCATTATAGGCGTAGAGCCGACTATGTTGACAGATGGTATAGCAATTTTTTAGGTAAAGTAAGAAATTAAATTGACGGTTTAATGTGAGGTTAATATGAACGAGCAAGGATATCCGGTTTTGGAGGAAATGAGAATATTAAGGACAGAGGCGCTTAAAAGTATACGCGACAGGGCTTTTGACATTATGCCTCTCTATCTTAACGATTACTCCGACGGAGTTGTAAGCGGTTGTAAGTTACGGGCGTGGGAAAATTGCTTGGAAGTTATGCCGGGTATAGTAAAACATCAGGGCTTTATTTATTTGTTGAAAGAACCTATGCAGGTAAATTATGAGGCTACGGAAGAATACGCCTTGTTAAAGCTCAAGTTTGAAACGGAGCAGCACAAAGAAGGCATGATGTATAGGAGAATGTCGATTATGATTTCTCCGAACACTCAAATAGAACCGAATGAATTGGAAATTTGTCGGTTTAAGTTAAAATCAGGCGCGGTGCTTAGAACTAAGTATGTGGATTTTACGGATTATATGACTGAATTTGACACCGTAAATCTTATTTTTACGCCTGCATCCGCGCCGGATAAGAGCTCTTTGTTGCCCGAAATTACGACGGCTTGGGCTATGGAAGCGAAAAATTACGATTTAAACGAAATTGATAAGGAATTTTGTTTAAAGGCCTTGTCTAAAAACGTTTTAACTTATGACGAAATAGCCTTTTATATTGCGTGGCGTTTGGAAATTCATTTTGAAGATTGGGACAATTTAGCGTTATATAATAAACTTTGTCAGATTTTAAAGGATATAAAAGCCAAAGGCGAAAGAAGATGTAGGAACAGTAGCCGCAGTAGAAGAGAGGTTTATGTAGACTGATGGAAAAAACTTTTGATAGGTTTTTTTACGATGAGGATATACTTCGTATACAAAACGAAAT
>JAFXOC010000466.1 GCA_017529085.1 Selenomonadaceae bacterium
GGCTGCGACCACCCAACGCCTTTAGGCGGCGTATACTTACAATGCACCTCTCCCTGCGTCGTGGTCATCTCCATCTTGCATTGACTGGATCGTATACCTATCTGCGGCAACACCTGCTTTATATTAAGCCGAGGCATTTCCATTCTTTATCTCACCGCCTTTGTTGGCTATATTTTACCATGAAACCAGTGGTTATTCAAGAATTATATTTTGACTCTTCCCCCTCTAGGAGGGGGGCTTGGTTAGAGACAATTTAAAACTTTGGCTCAAAAGTGAAGGTTAGAGAGCCTCCCTCTTAGAGGGAGGGGGACCGCGAAGCGGTGGAAGGTGTTACAAATAATCGGCGAGCGACGGCGGTAAAATTCTGCTTCCGACCGAAAGCGACATAGAATAGATAGTCTGCGCCGCTATGAGTTTTACCGCAAGTTCCGCCACGTCTGTTGCGCTTACGTTGTTTATGTCCTCCGTAATGGTTTCGCTTTGCTTCGTCAGCATCTGCGTCACGTTGTCGTAGACGTTTTGACGCGCCGCCGTTGTGCCTTGCGCCGTTGTGATGACTTCGTGTGCCTTGTCCGCTATTGTGATGCCGTCGGTGCGCATCCACTTCCTGTCGCCGTGTTCAAGTTTCGCCGCTACGGTGAACATATTGTTAATCATCGCCGTGCCGGAAGAAACGTAGCAGATTCGACCGTTCGACATTAAGGTTGTCATGTTGCCGGAATTTTTGTCGTCGAAGATGTCCGAACCGTTCAAGTCCTGTCCCGTGGCGTTTATGGTGTCCGCCATCTGGTCAACCGTGCCGTTTAACTTCACCATCGAGATGTATCTCGCGTCGCCTTGATAGGTGACAATGGGTTGTTTTATGGTGGTGAAGTTGTCGAAATGGTAACGGCTCTGCGGCTTGCCTATGATAATGGCTTCGCTTTCGCCGCTCTGCAGCTCTATGGGGTTGCCCGCTTTAACGATTCTCGCGTCGCCGTTTTCGTTCTTAATCATAACGTCGGCAGTGGGAAGTGTTATGGTCGCGGCTCCGTCAAAGTCAACCGCTTCGCCTGTTTTCATCGTGCTGGTGGTAAGCGTGTCGTGATAGTATGTGGTAAGCGTGGTTGTAGCGTCGTCCGGCACCGTATATATGGTAATATTTGTTGTAGCCGAACCGTCCGCCGCGCTGAAAGCGGTATCGTTGGTATACGTTCCCACTTTGAAGCTGTATGAATAATCGTAACTACCGTCTGAGCTGTCAGTTTTAGGAAAGTAATCGCTAAGCGGCACGCCTGCCGGAACCGTCTCGTAACTTGTTACCGGAACCCCCGCCGCAACCATTGTGGTTCTTATGGTTATAGGCTGATCCGCCGTCAAAATAGCGTCGGCGTATGTTCCCGAGTAATCAAGCGCGTTTACGTCGCTTCCCGTCTGTCCCGTTAAATCCGCAATATCGGTTATAACCTTTAACTCTTGATTGGAGGAAAGTGGCAGATAATTGTGAAGTTCAGTACCCGCCGGCACCACTTGAATATTATTGCCTTCCTTTATCATCAAGGCTTCGTCCACATAAAGCGAAGTGTTTGCAAGTTCCCCGTTCACGTCAAGATTTTCCACGTCGCTCGATGTCAGACCCGTCGTTTCCTTATGCGGATCTATCACGATATTCGTGTTATCCGTCAATATGTTAATAGTAACGCCCATCGGGATAGTGTCGCCGGCTGCCACAGTCACCGTGTTTCCGTTCGAATCCGTATAAGTCACGTCTGCGTCCGCCTTGGCTTCCTCGAATTCCCCAAGAGTATAAGTCGCTCCCGCCGAAAAAGACCTTGCAGGCTCTATCGTGGGATCCGTCGAAGTCGAACCAAGGGATATAACTTCTCCCGGCTGATAAGAAGTCGCGTTAAGCGGCACGCCCACATAAGCCTTTTCCCACTTGCCCGCGTCAAGCTTGACCTCGTTGCCCTTCGCCACAACGCGCATATTGCCGTCGCCGTCCAAAACATACACGGGAACATCTGCGACAGCCGGATCGTCCCAGCCCATCTGTATCTGATCGCCGTACTTGTAAGTCGTTTCCGTATCGCCCGAACCGTCGCTCGCCGTTACGGTAACGTTCCCTTCCGTCCTTATAACGCCCGTCGGCTCAAAATATCCCGCAACGTTAAGCGCGTCCGTATCAAAGAAAGGAAGTACGGCGTATTCGTCGCCTTCCTCCACATACTCCACGCCTTCTTTTAACTTATCCTTATACCCGCTTTGCACAAAATCTTCCGTATAAATCCTGCCGTTTTGGGTATTGACGAAATAAGTGTTGCCGTCTGCGTCGTCAAGCTGCAGGAACTGAGTCAAATTGCCCGTATCGTCGGCGTTCAAATTCTTCGTATCGTTAGGATTCTTAAAAAATCTCGATTGGGGATCGTCCAAATTTTTGGTCAAGCCTCTGTCCTTTTCTTCCGTCGATATCTGAAAAGGCTGTGTTAAATCGGACTGCCCCGCAAAAAGGTACCTGTCGCCCTGCTGATTGTTCCCCAAAGATACCATTTCGTAAAGCTTCGCCTTGACTTCCTTAGCGATAGCCGTAATCAAATCATTATCGTTGTTGGTATCGTTCGCCGCGTCCACGGTCTTTTCCTTCAATGTGGTATAAATATCGGTCATATTAACCATAGCCGCGTCCGAGGTCTTCATCCAAGATATACCCGCTTTGACGTTATCCTGGTACTGCAAATTCTCCGTATCCCTATTTTGATAATTCAAATACCTCGAATACGCCACGGAATTATCCGACGGACGATGAAGTTTGCTGCCGTCGCTCTGCTCCATCATCTTCGCTTGATTCATATAAGCCGCGTTAATCTGATCCTTATACCTAGTCATCATCAAACTGCTGGCAACTCTCATATCGTCCACCTTTTCTTGTTATTACCTACCGACCATGCCGGTGCTGTTTATAAGCCTGTCTAACATTTCGTCCATGCTGGTGAGACAGCGGGAACACGCGCTAAAGCCCTGTTGGAACATAATCATGTTTGTGAGTTCCTCGTTCCAGTTGACACCCGCCGTGTTTTCGCGCCATTCGACCACTTGCGCCACAACTTGGTCTTGCGCGCTGACTTTTGAATCCATCGCTTCTGCGTTTGCGCCAAGTTCCGTCATGGATTTATTGTAGTAGGCGTTGAGGCTGATGGTACCGATAGCGCGCAGCGCCTCGTTCTGGGCGGCAGGCGCGCCGTCGACGTAACGGGGATCCTTTGTCATGTCCATGTTAAAGAGTTTCGCTTCCATAACGGCGTTCGCGCCGTCGCCGGTTTCGTTGGGAATGATTGCATCGTCCGCCGTCGAAGGGGTGCCGTCGTCGTCAAATTTATAGCCGTACCCCGCCGCGCCGATTAGGAGATGCCCGTTGGGCGCGGTAAGCTGCGTGCTGATTTGCAGCGCGCTTATGATGTCAATCTTCTTCATCTCGATATCTTTAAGCTCGTTGCCGTTTTCGTCTGTGGTGATGGATGCCGAGCCAGTATAACCTGTGTCCTCAACGTCCATTAAATCCGAACGCACATAATAGTAATCTTTATCGCCGACCTGATAGTTGTTGTTCGCTTTTACAGACCTGTCATACCCCACTTCGTCAAGAGTTGTCGTGTATTTGGTATATTTTAACGATAAGGTTTCGTTATCCCAATAATATTTGGTGTTGGCATTGCCGAAGAAGTTGACCCCCGCGGTCTGCGCCGTGTCTATGCCGTGACCTTGCTGATGTTGATCGTTGAGATCGCTAAGCATAAACGCCGCCATGTTGGCGATTTTATCAATATAGCTCTTATCCTCGGCGATTGCGTCCAACTGCGCTTTAAGCTGCCCGCTTAACGGTTGATAGGCAATCTTCGCTTCTTTTATAAGTATCGTATAATCGTTAATGCCATAGTCCGCGTTCGCGATAGGATCGGAAAACTCCAAATGCAAATTGCTCACGCCGTTTACCAAGGATACGCCGTTGGAGACTAAGGAATACATATTGTCCGCGTTTTCGTATACGTTGACGTTTACCATTCCCGAAATCTTATCCACCAACAAATCGCGCTGGTCTCTTAAATCGTTTGCCATAGCGCCTGTGGCCTCCGCCGCAGAGATGTTCTTATTGAGCTCTACGACGTGTTCAAGCATTTCGTTAAGTTTTCCCACATTTAGCCTTACGTCCGTATAATTGGCTTCTATCTGATCCTGCAAATCCCTCGTGGTAGTGTGGAGCTTATCCGCAAAAACCTTACCTTTTTCAAGGCAAGCGATTCTGGCGGAAGAGTCGCTTGCGTACACCGAAAGCGTATCCCAAGCCTCGTAAAAGCCTTCCAAGGTACTTTGAACGCCTTCAACCGTATCGTTAAATATAGCTTCCAATTTATCGTATTCTTTGGCTCTGGCGCTTAAGTAGTCCTGTCTTGAGTGCTCCGACCAATACTGTCTGTCCGCGTACACATCGCGGGCGCGAGTCAGTGAATTTGCGTCCACGCCCGTGCCCACGATGACCTGCCCGTAGATAGACCCCTGCGCTTGACCTCTTGTAGCCGCTAAATTTACGCTCTGTCTCGAATAACCTTCGGTATCCGCGTTGGTGATATTATGCCCAACGGTCTGCTGCGACAGCTGGTTCATATTTATCCCGCGAACCATCGTATTTAATCCCGAAAACGTGGATCTCATTTGCTTTCTCTCCTTTAGTTGGGGCTTCGCCCCAAACCCCAGCAGGGCGCTGCCCTGCACCCGCCAAAGGAGCTTCGCCCCTCTGGACTCCCATTTTATTGGGTTTGAGTAAAATTTTACAATTAGAGCCAAAACCAATTATTAAAGTTTTTTCTTTCTCTTTTTTCTTTGCTTCTTTCTTTTTTCTCTTTCTTTTTTACAAAAAAGAAAGAAGGAACTAGCCTCTACCTCAAACATTAGCGTCGAACATCTTGTTGGCGACAGGGGAAGCGTTTTTGCCCGGCGGGCCGTAGGTGGTGTCGGCCTTTGCCGCCGCCATTACGTTTATCCTAAAATCTACATATTCGCTGCTTCTTTTCAATAACTCTTTTGTCACAAAGCTTTCGGCGATCAGCTTTTCTTCGGCTTCCTTTAATTGCGCTAAAAGGCGCATGGCAACCTCTCTTTCGTTAGAGTCTTCCTGCGCCTTTATGTAAGCTTCCATATCTCGTTGTTTGTTGGTTTGTAGAAATTTCTCTTTCGCCGCTGAAACTGTCCCAAGCTCCGTCAGCGCAGCTTCGAATTTCTTCGTCTCGTCTCTTGTAAGAGTTGCGTCGTCGGCTTTAGTCACGGCTTCTTTTAAAGTTTGCAACCTGTCCGCGATAAGTTTCAAGGCGAGAATTTCCTTGCGTATCAGCTGAGTCGCCTCTTTCATAGCGTCACCACTTTATGCTTTAAAATCGAATTTCTTCTTATGCGTCACAATGTCGCCTTTTTTACCGTACGCGCCCGTCGCGTCCGCTCCGCCTATTTGGTTTAGTTTGGCGGATACGGCTTGCATCGCGCCGTGAACCAAGATGGAATTTACCTCGTTTTGCTTTACGGTCTCATCCACAAGCTCCGTCAGCTCATCGTGGAGTTTTTCCAAACTGACGCGACGCTTAGGACTCGCAACGGCTTCGTAAATCTCCGTCATCTTCATATCCGGACGAAGCGTCTTATCAAGGCTCGCCAGCTTTGTCAAAAGGGCTTTTCGCGCATTCTCCAGACTCGCTACCTTTTTCGTGTGCGCATCCTCTTCTTTTAAGAGGTTTTCCAGACTTTTTAAGTCTACCGATATAAGTATCCCGTGCTTTTTCTTGCCGAGGGCGAGAAGGGACTCGTACTCCTGTTTCAAAGCCTGCAGGATTTTCTCCAATTCCTCCCACATAGGCTAAAACCTTGCGGAAACCAGCTTGCTTGCGATGTTCGCCGCAGGCACGTTGTAATTGCCGCTTTCAATGGCGTTCGTGTAAAACTGTACTTTATCCATGCGAACTTCGCTCATGTTCCGAAGTTTCTTTACCGCGTTCCCCACGGTCTGCGCCGTTGCGGAAAATTGCACCTCGTCTTTAAAGGAAGTCCCGTTCGCCGTGTTAGCTCTCTTTGCGGGTGATTTCGTATTGAGCTGGTACGTCCCCGCTATTGATTGCAGATTAACGTTGATGCTGTTAATAGCCATCCTTCTCACCACCTAATATATTCGTCATTTTTGCCGATTTTCACGGCAAAAAGGAAGTTTTTATCTCCTATCCACATATCGAAAAAAGCGGCGGGAGTATTAATCCCTGCCGCTTTTGATTTACACTTGTTTTTCTGTTAAATTCTCTTAAAATCTCTCGTTTTCTCGTTTTTTTATCTATATACACTTGAAGATTAAAACTTTGTGTGCATTCCCTGCCCTCTACTGGAGCTTTTTGCAGCCTTAGGCTTAGTCGCTGCCATAGCTTTTGCTTTCATGGCTTTTTCCTGTGTCGCCTGCAATTCGTTTTTAATCTCGTCTTGGCATTTCTGGCAAAGCTTTCCTGTTACAATAGGCGCACCGCATTTCTCGCAAGGATAGCTCATCTTTATTCCGATTTGCTCAAAGCGACCTTCTCTTATCATGCGTTTGATAAGATTTTCATGCGCCCCTGTCTCTTCCACAATCTCGGGCACCTTTGCTCCGGGATGTTCCCTAACGTACGCCACTACGTCGCCTTCCATTTCCCTCTCTTTTTCAAGGCAATCCGGACACATCTTTCTACCTATTTCAGCGTAAAGCTTTCCGCAATACGGACAATTCTTGAGCTTTCCGGCCATAACCATACACCCTTTCGCTTCCGAAATTCATAAAATAGAGTTCGTATTTACTTATTCTTCGCAATTCGGAAAAATCCTTTTAATAAAATAAAAAAAGCAATCTCAAAATTTTAACAAATTTTTTTACACATCGCTAAACATTTTTTCATGAGCGGGATATAAAGTACAGAAAGAACTTAAGGAGGTAATCGAAATGTTAAAAGATGTGAAAAACCAAAAGCTCTCTGACGAACAATCTAACGATATTGCCGGAGGAGGACCTCCGAATATGAAAATCGCCGTATTTGCCAACGGCGGAAACAGCCCTAAACCAACCGGCATATTTAAAGAAGGGGCTGACGCGGCTTCCTTGCAAATCAATAGTTTGCGGTAGAAGTTAAAAAATTCACACGTCAATATGACTTACAAAAGCAAACCAACCGAAGAAAATTTTTATATGTGCCAAAGTAAGCGTGTGACCGCGCGTGGCAAATAATCGACAGCCAAAGAACCTGATACGCAAAAAACCTTCGACAAAAGTCGGAGGTTTCAGACTGTAGACAAATCAATAAATATTGTGCTCTTCATGGCTCTCCCTCCGCCCTTCGGGCACCTCCCTCTAGGAGGGAGGCACTCGGATTACTGCTTTTGAGCCTAAAATTTTAAATTGCCTCTAACCAAGCCCCCTCTAGGAGGGGGCTTGGTAGCGCCAATTTAAAATTTTGGCTCAAAAGTAGAGGTCGCGAAGCCTCCCTCTTAGAGGGAGGGGGACCGCGAAGCGGTGGAAGGAGAGCCATGAAGAGCTCTATTTTTTACCCGTAAAAGTAACGCTCAATCACAAAAAAAGGTTTATAAAAATCATCTTTTCCTAATGACAAAGATTATCAATAGTGCTATAATAGCGTACGGATATGAAAAGAGTTAGGCGGTGGTTTATATTACGAAAAAATTTATAATAACCGGCATGACCTGTGAGGTGTGCCGTTCCCGCGTGGAAAAAGGCGTGGCGGCGCTTGTCGGCGCTAAAGACGTTTCTGTTAATCTTCTTACCAATTCTATGACAATGAATATGGAAGAAAATCTTACGGTAAGAGATGTCATAGCTAAGGTTGAAGCGTTAGGGTACGGCGCGGAGGAGATATTGGAAGATGCGGGCGCTGATTCTGCGCTTGATAAGTTGAAGCAAAATCGCGAACATAACCTAAAGGAAGCAAAAAAACGGCTGCTCGGCTCTTTTTTGTTCTTGATTCCCCTCGCGGCGCTTACCTTCTACTATATGGAAACCGCGCCGATAACCGTGAAAGTCGCCGAATTCGCTTTGCTCATTCCTATTTTGTACTTTAACCGCAATTACTTTAAAAGCGGATTTCGCGCGTTACTTTCGAAAGCTCCCAACATGGATTCATTGGTGGCGTTGGGCGCTACGGCTTCGACAGCTTACGGCTTCTTTGATTCTGCGGGGATGATTGTCACACTTATTACGTTGGGGAAGTTCCTGGAGCTTCGGGCAAAGGGGAAGGCAAGCGCGGCGCTGGAAAAGATGGCGGCGATACTTCCCAAATCCGCAAGACGCGCCGTGGGAGACTCTGCGGAGGAAGTAGACGTATCGAAATTAAAATTGGGCGACATAGTGATAGTCGCGCCGTTTGAGCGAGCGCCGGCGGACGGAATAGTTGTGTCGGGAGAAAGCGCCTTGGACGAATCCTTTTTGACGGGGGAAGCTACCCCCGTATTAAAAAAAGAAGGCTACGAGATAAAGGCGGGTTCGTTAAACGGCGCGGGCGCGTTAAAAGTTCGCGTTACGTCGCTTGCGGCAAATTCCGGGGTATCGAAAATTTTGAAATTGGTGGAGGACGCTTCGGCTTCAAAACCAAAGCTTGCAATGCTGGCGGATAAAGTCTCCGGCGTGTTTGTGCCCATTGTAATAACACTTTCGATAGTAGTTTTTTTCATGTGGTTTGCGTTGGGGGAAAGCGTAGATTTCGCCTTATCAATGGCGATTTCGGTGCTTGTCATCTCCTGCCCCTGCGCGTTGGGGCTTGCAACGCCCGTAGCTGTCATGGCGGGCATATCGAAGGCGGCTGAGATGGGACTGCTCATAAAAAACGGCGAAGTCTTGGAGAGAGCTTCAGCGGTGAACATAGCCTGTTTTGATAAAACGGGAACTCTGACGCAGGGAAAAGCGGAGGTTGCGGAAGTTTACCCCGTGGATATTGACGAAGAAGAACTCGTACAAAAAGCGGCTTCAATAGAAATGGTGACGGAACATCCGCTTGCGAGAGCCGTAAGGGAATACGCCGCCAAAAGAAATATCGCGCCGCTTCAAGCCGATAATGTGCAAGCCGTATTTGGCAGAGGCGTAAAAGGCGAAATCAACGGCAGGGAAATACTCTTTGGCAATGAGAATTTGCTCTTATACGAAAACGTAAGCGTAGAGAAGCTAAAAGGCGCGGCGGGACGAATTGCCGCTTTGGGCGGCACGGCGCTGTTTTTGGCGGAGAATAAAGAGTTAAAGGGACTCTTCGGATTATTCGACCAACCGAAAGCCTCGGCGAAAGAAGCAATCTCGCTTTTAAGAAAGATGAACGTAACGCCCATCGTTTTAACAGGCGACAGCCAAAAGACCGCCGAAGCCGTATCAAGAGAAATCGGCATCGAGCAAACCATAGGCAATCTCCTACCCGAAGGCAAGGCGAAGGAGGTAAAGCGGCTGCAAGAAGCGGGGCATAAAGTGTTGATGGCAGGCGACGGGGTAAACGACGCGCCGTCAATCATGCGAGCGGACGTAGGGCTTGCGATGGCGGGAGGCACGGAGGTTGCGGCGGAATCAGCCGACGGCATACTGATTAAAAACGACCTTTCAAGCGTGGTAGCGGTTATCGACCTTTCAAAAAAAGTCGTGACCACCATAAAACAGAATTTATTCTGGGCGTTTTTTTACAACGCCTTAGCGATACCCGTAGCGGCTGGCGCGCTGTATTCAAGCTTTGGCATAAAACTAACCCCCGCGCTTGCGGCTTTTGCGATGAGTATGTCGAGTCTCTTTGTGGTGACGAACTCGCTGCGATTGAAAATAAGGACGATAAATCACGAAACACCTCCAAGGGAAAGCGCCCAAACGGCAGTAAGCTCCGCTTTCCCCGAGAGAGGATGCGCCCAAGCGTCTGACTACGCCGAAAGAGAAGGCGCGCGGGCGGCGGAAGCGATTATTAAGGAGGAAAAATTTATGGAAAAAACGTTAAGCATTAAAGGTATGATGTGCGAGCATTGCAAAGCGCACGTTACAAAGGCGCTATCTTCGCTTGACGGAGTTTCGTCCGTGGAGGTTGATTTGGAAAAGGGAACGGCGAAAGTGACGACGGAAAAGGAAATAGAGGACTCCGTATTTGAAAAAACCATTGTTGACGCAGGATATGAATATGTGAAGTAAAAAAAGACAGCCTCGCAAAAGGCTGTCTTTTTGCTATATTCACTTGGAAAGTTTGGTTACGTTTGACGCCTGTGGGCCTCTTTCTCCGTCCGTAATATCAAACTCTACTTCCTCTCCCTCGTTAAGGGTTTTGAAGCCATCGGTCTGTATTGCCGAAAAATGCACGAACACATCGTCGCCCTCTTCTCTTGCAATAAAGCCGTAACCTTTTTCGGCGCTGAACCACTTAACTTTTCCAACCATGGAAATTCACTCCTTAAAATTAACTTCGCTTAAAGCGAAAATACCACCGGTCTTAATTATATCAATGTCACTATATGTTGTCAACAAGATTTTGTGGTTTTTTAGAAATTTTTTCACAATTTTTTTCTCAATTTTTTCGATGTAAATTTTTCGAATTTTTTCAATAAAAAATCCCTCCTCAAAGAGGAGGGACGCTGTGAAGCGACGGAAAACAGCAAGCAAAAATTCTCATGTAAACAATAACGCTCAAACTTCACACCCTAAAGTGTATCATGGCGTTTATCGCCATATCCGCTTTGCCCTGTTCGACGGACTCAAGGTCGGGAAGCCAATCTTCGGCGAAGATTGGAAGCGTTTCCACCATGCGGCGGATCATCTTTTTGAGGGTCTTAACAGAGTTTTCGTCCTGAGGCGAATTGATAAACGCGCCAATGCCCCAGCCCACTTCTTCCATTTCCTCGGGAGTAAGGGCGCGGGTGGTGGCGTTTAAGCTTGATAAGCGAAGTATGGGGAAATTTACGTTTTCGTCGGAGGTCATAAGTTTTTCGGCTTTGACCAAAAGCCCGCATTCGGCAAATCTTTGTTGCAAAATCGTTGCGTCCTGCGTTTCCGGGATTTTTGCGAGGACGAGGTGATTTTCCGTAGGCGAACACAGCGTTTCCACGCCTGCGTTATGAAGCCCCTCTTCAAGCGCCTTTGCGTTTGTTACGACTTCCTTGGCGTAGGCTCGGTACTCGTCCGTCATGGCTTCTTTTGCGACCATGGCGAAAGCCGCCAGCATATTTTTCTTCATGTTAAAATGCCCGGTATCAAGTACGGTCTTATCCATCTTTTCGGCTAAATGGTTCTTGCAGAGGATAACGCCGCTTTGAGGCCCGTGCAACGCGTCGTTTGCCGCAAACGTCACCACGTCCGCAAAAGGCACGGGGCTTGGCACCACTTTTGCCGCCACAAGTCCCGCATTTTGCCCGACGTCCACCC
>JAFXOC010000467.1 GCA_017529085.1 Selenomonadaceae bacterium
GTAGGGACCAAGTTCACCGTCTAGGTCGCCGCGGGCTTTTTCTGTGGACGATATGAAGAATTTGTCGCTTTGGATGTGGATTACGCCTTTTTTACCGACTATGGGTTTGCCGCTTATAAGGTCTTTTAGAAGTTTCATAAAATTTCTTACGCTTAGTTTTTTGACCGCGATAAAATCAAGTTTGCCGTCGTCGATTTTAGCTTCTCTTGCGACGTTTTTCATGCTGCCGACGGTAGCGCTGTTCGCCACCACAAAAAGCAGGACTTCTTCTTCGTAAATTTTGCCGTTGGCTTCGATTTTAAGGGGCATTGCGTGAAATTTCGGGATTTCTCCGAGTCCCTTTAGATAATACGCCATTTTTCCAAGGGAATTTTTGAGTTTCGGCGCAACTTCGTGCTCAAACCACGTAAAAGCTCCTGCGCTCGCCACGTTTACGAAATAATCTTCGCCAATTCGCCCCAAATCCACAAAACGGGTTTTGCCTTCGGCTATACCGTCGAAATAATCGTCTAAGTCTTCGTTGATACCGAGATAAGAGGCAAAATCGTTGCTGGTGCCGCTGCCTATAATGCCTAGTGGGATTTTATAATCTCGCTTCATCATAAAATTCACGGTTTCGTGAAGCGTACCGTCGCCTCCTGCCGCAATCAAACCGTCGGGTTTTGCGGTTTCCATGAAGGAAATCAGAGAAGCGTTGCCGTTTTTTTGCGTGCGATATGGCATTATAAGCATATTCCGCTTTTGAAAAGATTCTATTATATAGTCGAGTTTTTTCTTAAAGGTCGCCCCACCCGAGACGGGATTATAGACGAGGGCGATTTTTTTCATTTCGTCACCTCATTCTTGAAAATTCCCAGCTTGTCAAAAACTACGATGAAATACTTTCCAATCATGGGAATACGCTCCAAATCGGCTCTTTTAACGCCGCCAACTGCGACAAGGGTCGCAACATACACCACAACGCCCGCGAATACCGCGCCGAATATTGAAAATGCATCTATACCGAAAGTTTCCAACGTAAGGGCATAAAAGAGTTTTACCGCAACGCCCATGACAACCGCCGCAAAGACGGTTTTTAAAAGGTGGGAAATTTCCATTTTATAGCCGATATAACGGTTTATAAAATAGAGATTGATAAAGGCGGCAACGCCCATGTCTGCCGCAGTAGCCCAAGCCGCGCCCATGATTCCAAGCCAAGGAATAGCGGTTAGAGACCAATTTAAAATAACCTTTGCCACCGCCGCAAGCACCATGTTTATCATGGGAATTTTCGTATGCCCCAAACCTTGCAGTACGGCGGTTGTCACCTGATGAAGCCCTAAAAGCACGATGCTGACCGCTGAAATCATAACGGCGGGACCCGCGCCGGGAGCGTTATAAATAAGGCTGGAAATTGGAGTTGCAAGCAAAAACACCACAATAAAAGCGGGGAAACAGACTAAATTAGAAATCCTGACGGAGGACGAAACTTGATTTTTCACCCTCTCATGTTGGTTTAAGGTGCGAGCTTCGGAAATTGCCGGCACAATGCTCATCGCCATTGAAGCGGTAAGTATCGTCGCTAAGTTTACAAGCGGCACCGCCATACCCGTTAAGTACCCGAAAAGTTCCGTTGCTTGATGTACCGAATACCCTGCAACTTCAAGACGTTGTGGCACTATCATCAAATCCAAATTCGACACGACGGGAAGCATGATGCTTGCCGCAGATACGGGAAGGGAAAGCGTAAAGATACGCTTCATTATATCGAAGGCGGATTCCTTATCCGCGCCCGGGGCGGGTTTTAACTTTGGACCGTAAGTCCTTTCGATATCTTTTTCAAGTTGGATATGATAATAAACCAAAACTATTAAACCTGTAACGGCTCCGGCCAACGCCCCCAAACTTGCGCCCGCAGAAGCGTAAGGAAGTCCCCAAGGCATAAAGAGTTCCGCAAGCACAATCATCGTTACCACGCGGAAAATCTGTTCAATTATCTGGCTGACAGCAGTCGGCGTCATGCGCTGCCAACCTTGCAGATAGCCTCTTGAACTCGCCAAAAACGTAACAAAAAACACCGTAGGCGCTAAAGCCACCATGGACATATATGCTCTGGGATCTCTTATAAACTGCCACTCTATAAGCCACGATGCGCCAAAGTATGTAAGAAGCGAAAACAAAACTCCCGTAAAGAACATCAGCGCCATGGATATGCGAAATACTCGTTTTGCGCCGTAAATATCCTTTAAGGCAACGCGTTCCGCCGTTATTATGGATATTGCGACAGGGACGCCGGCTTGGGAAACCGTCATGGCGAAAAAATATATGGGAAACGCCATCTGGTAAAGTCCGATGCCTTCGCCGCCCAAAATTCTCGACACGAAAATCCAGTTAAGAGAGCCTATTATTTTTACGATAAAACCTGCGACGGTGAGGATAAGAGTGCCTTTTAGGAAGGATTCGCCCTTCGTTTTGGCTTCGTTGTTGTCGATAATATCACTCCCCATCGCAAAAAATTTTCCATGTATGATTATATCAGAAAAAAGCCTACTATCAACTATTATTTTTTATTTACTCAAACTTCCCACATGAAAAACATCTCTAAATCCTTATGTAGCAACAAGCAAGCACAGGAAAAGTCTACGCCACCAATCGAGGCTGTAGACTTCTTCTCAAATACTCCGGCACGTTGTTCATAAACCTTTCCATCAATTCATCCATCGAATGTGACATGGGCAGCAATCGAAAACTTCTTACAAACTGATTTGAAAAAAATGTCACCCGGCAAGAAAGTGAAATATAACTCGTTGTACCGCAAAAAGTCATAACAAGAATTATTTGAAAATCAATAATAATTTATAATCCTGCCGTATCCGTCAATTTTTTCAAAAGCGCCACGCAACCTTTGACGAC
>JAFXOC010000049.1 GCA_017529085.1 Selenomonadaceae bacterium
TCATTATTTATTTGATTTTCCGTTTTATCAATCGCAAAATTTCCTTTTTCAGCTTGTTCTATCCCCGCCTGAGTGCCGCTTGTCTTATACATGGACAGCACGGTTTTAGGCGGTTGAATTGTTGGCATATCCGATTGAAAAACTGCCGCTTCTTGAGATTTTTGCGTTGGTTTATCCTCTTCAATTGCCGCCGTAACCTCAAAAACATCTTTACTGCCGTAACCGAAAATGCCGCCGTCTTTCAATTTTTTGGTGTGAAGAATAACCGCATCATCGCCTAACGCCGCCTTTACGTCTGCCATAGCTTCTTTCATGGTGGCTGCGCGAAAAACTTTTATCTGCACTTAGACCTTCACCACCCCAAGAATTTGAATTTCAACGGTTTGATCGATTTCAGCATGAGAAAGCACAATTATACCGGGCACGGAGCGTTCCACCAGCTTCCTGAAATAGAGCCGCACCGCCGGACTTGTAAGGACAATCGGTTGATAGCCCATATTCGTAAGTTTTGTGAGCTCCGTATTGAGAGCGGTTATAAGACGCTGCATAGAATCCGGATCAAGGTTTACATACGAGCCGTGATCCGTTCTCTGAACGCCGCCGGCTATACGATTTTCGAGCGCAGGATCTAAAGTTACGCAGGAAAGTACATTTCCCTGTACGTACTGCTGGGTAATCTGACGCGCCATAGCGTGACGCACATATTCCGTAAGTATTTCCGTGTCTTTCGTGGCTCTCGCGTAATCCGACAACACCTCCAAAATGGTTGCCATATCGCGGATAGATATGCGCTCCCTGAGGAGGTTTGCAAGCACCTTTTGAATTTCGCCGACGCTCATAAGTTCCGGTACAACATCGTTTACCAAAGCTTCGTTTGTCTGCTTCAAGTTGTCTATGAGGTTTTGAGTTTCCTGACGTCCCAAAATCTCCGCCGCGTGCATTTTTATTACTTCCGTCAAATGAGTCGCAAGCACGGAAACCGCGTCCACAACGGTATAACCGTTAAGCTCCGCCTGCTCCCTTTCGGTCTCCGGAATCCATAGCGCGGGGAGTCCAAAGGCGGGCTCCACCGTTTCAATACCGGGCACTTCTTCAAACACAGTTCCCGAATTCATAGCAAGGAAGTGATCCAACAAAAGTTCCCCCTTGGCTATTTCTATTCCCTTTAGCTTTATAATATAAGCGTTGGGTTTTATCTGTATATTGTCGCGAATACGAATAGTAGGCACAACCAAACCAAGCTCCAACGCGCATTGACGACGAATCATAACGACTCGATCCAATAAATCGCCGCCCTGCCCGGTGTCAACCAACGGAATTAAACTATAACCGATTTCAAGTTCCATTGGGTCAACCTGGAGCAATGAGACAATGTTTTCAGGTTTGGTAGCCTCCGCCTTTTCTCTTTCCTTCTTTTCCTCTTTAACCGTTTCTTCAGATTTTACATCTTTCTTCTGCAAACCGCGTCCGATAAAGAAACACAGTACAGAAAGGCACCCGAACGGAATACCCGGAAGACCCGGAACAAGCGCCAGAAACACCAAAACGCCGCTTATAATAAAGAATATGCGATCATTTCTAAATAGCTGATTTACGATGTCAGCGCCCAAATTCCCTTCTGAAGCGGCGCGGGTAACGATAAGACCTGTTGCCGTTGAAATCAAGAGCGCGGGAATCTGGCTCACCAAGCCTTCACCCACGGTCAAGAGCGTGTACTGTTGAAGCGCCTGCACAGCTTCTAAGTTTCTCTGTACGATACCGATAACAAAACCGCCGGCGATATTGATGAGCATTATGATAATGGCCGCAATCGCGTCGCCTTTAACGAATTTACTGGCACCGTCCATAGCTCCGAAGAAATCCGCTTCTCTTTGAATCTTTTCGCGCCTTATCTTAGCTTCCTCATCGGTTATCGCGCCCTGGTTTAAATCCGCGTCTATAGACATCTGTTTACCGGGCATAGCGTCCAAAGTAAAACGCGCCGACACTTCCGCAACACGCTCGGATCCTTTGGTTATAACGATAAACTGAATTATAACCAAAATGACGAACATGATAAAACCAACTACTGCGTTACCTCCAACAACGAAATTACCAAACGCAGTTATAACTTCACCCGCGTATCCCTCCAACAAGATAAGCCTGGTAGACGAGATATTAAGAGCCAATCTGAAAAGCGTTGTAACCAAAAGGAGCGACGGAAAAACCGATAAGTCTAAAGCTTCTTCATTATATATTGTAGATATGACGATAACAAGCGCTGCCGTTATATTTACGCAGATAAGAAGATCCAAAAGAGCCGTAGGCAACGGAATAATCATCATAATTACGATGGTTATAATAGTTATCGCAATTATAATGTCGCTATATTTCTTTATGGATCGTATCGGCCCCGTTCCGGCCGTCGCCACTTCCGCCA
>JAFXOC010000468.1 GCA_017529085.1 Selenomonadaceae bacterium
CGCTTTGGACGAACTCTTTAACGAGGAATACGAAGAAGGGCGGGAGGATTTTTTACAATTCACCGACTCTTTCGGCGGCGACGCTAGGGGAGACGGCAAATTATACAATCTTATATTAAACCTCTACGAATATTCAAGGAGCGAAGGCGATTCCAAAAACTGGCTCTCTTCCTTGGTTGCCGCCTTGGAATTAACCGAAGAAACGGATTTGACCGATACGCCTTGGTATGAGGTGATAGCGAAAGACATTCGTCTGCAAATGGAGGACGCGCTCTTTACGGCGAACAGGACGTTGGAGGCGATGGAAGAATACAGCGTACCCGTTTACGAAAAGACGGTGAGAGAGGATATTTCCATATTGGAACGGTTATCCGCCGTAGCGGATGAACACGATTTTTCCGCCATAGCCGACGCATTTTTAGCGTCGGATTTTCAGCGACTGCCCGCATTAAAAAAATCCGACGCCGCGGCAAACGAAGAAGCAAAAGTTTTTATAAAAGAAAGCAGGGATTATCACAAGGGAATAGTCAAAGGCATAGCCGAAAATTACTTTCAGATAGACGAAGCCGAATACATCCGAACCCTTAAAATTGCCGCTTCGGATATGGGCGAACTGGTAAATCTCGTAAACAAATTTGAAGAAAAATATTCAGCGCTCAAACGGCAGAAGAACATCTTGGATTTTTCCGATATGGAACATTTCGCCCTGGACCTTTTAACGGAGAAGTCAAACGGGGAGGCAAAGCCCTCCGCCGTAGCCGTTGCGTTGGGAACGAAGTTCAAAGAGATAATGGTTGACGAATATCAGGACACAAACGGGGCGCAGGAAGCGATTATATCGCTTATAATAGCGGGCGGCAACGCCAAACTCTTTTGCGTGGGCGACGTAAAGCAGAGCATTTACCGTTTCCGTTTGGCGGATCCTTCGCTGTTCCTCAAAAAATACGCGGAATATCGTCACTTAGGCGACAACTATGACCGAATCGACCTTGCGAAGAATTTCCGCAGCAGAGGCGAGATAATTTCGGGCATAAACTATATCTTCGCCCAAGTTATGAACGAGGACACAATGGAATTAAACTACGGCGAAGAAGAAGCTCTATACTTAGGCGCGGATTACCCCCAAGCCGAAAACACCTTGAAAAGCCCCATAGAGTTAGCTATATTTGTAGACCCCACGGAAAAGGAACTTGAAGCAAGAGAGGACGAAGAGGAAAAAATTGCGGTTTTTGAGGAAGAGTCCCGTTACGTCGCCAAACGCATAAAAGAACTTATAAACGAGAGCCGCATGGTATTTGATAAGGATAAAAAAAGTTATCGCCCCATTTCTTACAGGGATATTGTAATTCTCCTGCGCTCCGTGCGCGGAAAAGCCGAAGTTATGCAGGAGGTTCTGCAAGAATACGATATTCCCGTATACGCCAATCTCGACGGCGGCTATTTTGAGGAAAGCGAAGTGCGGCTTATGCTTGCGCTTTTAACGACGTTGCAAAACGCCCGTCAGGATATTCCCCTTGCCGCTGTCCTCGCTTCTCCTATCGGCGGCTTCTCCTTTGAGGAAATAGGATTGCTCCGCGCCCAAAAAGACGACGACGATTTTTTCAGCGCGCTTATATTCTCTGTTTCGGAAGGTTCTGCGTTAGACGACGAATTAAAATCGAAAGTTTCAACCTTCCTAGCCAAACTTTCAAAGTGGCGAACACTTGCAAGAGAAATCTCCGTTTCCGAACTTATCTCCACACTTTATCTTGAAACGGGATTTTACGACTATGTGGGGGGGCTTCCTAACGGACTTGTGCGAAAGGAAAATCTTAGGCTCCTAATCGACCGCGCCGCAGCTTACGAAGAAACGGATTATAGGGGACTCTCACGTTTCCTTCGCTTCGTTGACAAAATCAGGAAAAATTCCGCAGACTTATCCTCCGCCAAAACCATAGGAGAAAGCGAAGACGTGGTGCGTATCATGAGCGTTCACAAAAGCAAGGGATTGGAATTTCCCGTGGTTTTCATGTCCGACCTAGGCAAAAAGTTTAACGAACAGGACACCACGGCAGACCTTCTTATACATTCAAAATTGGGACTCGGCCCGTATTTTACCGACGTTGACGCATCGTACCGCTACCCCACGTTCCCAAGAGTCGCCATACGCTCGAAAATCTTATCGGAAAACAGAGCGGAGGAACTTCGCGCCTTATATGTGGGAATGACGAGAGCAAGGGAAAAACTCATAATGACAGGTTCCGTTAAGGGAGAA
>JAFXOC010000469.1 GCA_017529085.1 Selenomonadaceae bacterium
ATGGGACTTGAAATGATTCTTGCCAGGTATAAGTTCGCCGCTCACATGATGAAGAATAAAACCCGTATACGCGTACTGGATTTAGGTTGCAACGACGGATTGGGATGCGCTCTCATAAATCAACAATGCGATTGCGAACAAATAACGGGCGTTGATTTTGACGAGGAAGCCATCGCTTGGGCTAAGAGCAACAATTTGGCAAACAATATGACTTTCATGCGAAAAGACTTCTTAACGGACGATATTTTTTCGGGGGGGGGGGTATAATGATTTTGTTGTATCCCTGGATGTTATCGAGCATATACCGAAAGAGTCCGAAGAAAAGTATCTTGAAGTAATATGCGACAATCTTGGCAAAACCGGAGCCGCCGTCATAGGTACGCCGAACGAAACTATGTACCCCTACGCCAGCCCTTGGAACAAAAAAGCGCATATCAACAATTACAATCAGACAAGACTTTATGAATTATGTTCGCGTTATTTTGAGCAGGCGTTTATTTTCGGCATGAACGACGAGGTTCTACATACGGGGTTTTATCCGATGAGCTGTTATATTTTTGCATTATGTTGTCATAAGAAATGAGATGACGTTATTGACAAACAAGAAGCGTTTAAGGTTTTGTTTGAAAGAGTTGGATGATTTTGCGGATGGCGGCAAGGAAATTACCGTTTACGGCGCCGGAAATTATGCTCATAGATTGATTGAGTATATGAAACAAAAGCATATGGCGATAAAACAAATTTGTGTTTCTGACGGAGAGAAGATGCGGCAACAGTCAATATACGACATACCCGTGAGACACATCTCCGAATCGATAGAAGTGACAGATATAATAGTAGCCGTAAATTCCGAACATCATAAAGCCATATTGTCCGCTATACGGAAAAGATACCCAAATAGCAGGACGCTTGTCCTGCCGGATGTCTTTTTCGACTTTGCGCTAAGATTCTTGTCCATATTGCCGTCGCGCGAATACGTGGACTTTTTGACAAAAGCTCGGCAAATAGCCGAAAAATATCAACGCGTCGAATTTTGTTTTTATACTACGATGCAGTGCTTTGGTTTGATGATGTTCTTTGCAATCAGACAAGAATTGGAAGAACAAAATCCAAACGTTCTTAGAGTATACGTTCCGGATTTTTACAGTCTGTACGGCGAATTGGATTTTGGCAAAGAAAATCCCGGCAATCCATATTTTTATAAGAAACTTAAAGAAAAATACTGTTTCTTGGACAATCAAAACGCGGCTTTTTGGAAGTTTTTTTTGGAGCGTTTCCCGGAAAAGGCGACGTTCAGCGATGATTATCTGTGGAAAGGAATGGAACGTTTCCAATTATCGCATTGGAAAACCGGCAACTTGAACCATTCGCGGAAGTTTTTTTCCCTTGATGAGAAGGAGCGACGGGAAGGCTACAAAATTAAAGACGCTATGGGGATAAAACAGCCGTATGTTTGTTTCAACGCTCGCTCCGATAAATACTTTTCCACGAAAAAAATCAACAACGCCAGAACTCAGGCTCAATCGGATCAGAGAAATTGTTCAGTCGAAAAATTTCATCGTATGTGCGAAATTTTGAACCAAAAAGGGTATCAGGCGGTTCGCATGGGGGTTTTAAACGAAGGCGAGATTAGAGGAGAAAATATTGTAGATTGCGGTTTGTTTCCAAGAAACCCTTTTATGGATTATTACCTGATATCGGAATGCGAGTTTGTAGTTTGTCAATACAGCGGATTTCATCATATGGCTATCCTTTTTAACAAACCGACAATAATCACCGACGCCATAAATATGACGGTAAAGGGCGACATTGCCGATACGGTTAATTCCGATCAGGACATTATGTTGCTCAAAAAAATTTACGCTCCC
>JAFXOC010000470.1 GCA_017529085.1 Selenomonadaceae bacterium
AAGTATAAGTTTGTTGTTATTAAGCGTGTTTTCCTTGAGTTTGTTTGGAGCAATTTGCTCAAAATACCATTCGTACAGTTCTTTGAAACGGATATTTTCGTTCCAATGGCTTATACCTCTACATTCCTTCTCAAATTCATAAGCGTAGGCTGTCGCAAGTTTCAGAGACTTGCCTTCGGTAACATCTTCGGGTGGCGTAAACGTCGTATTCTTGCGTATTTGCCGTCCGTCCATACCGTAACCGAGGGAAACCATTATGCGGTAACTGTTGCCCCGCTTTTTAATACTTGGCATAAAATCACCTCAATTCCTACCATATATCGCTCACTTTCGGCAGGAAGTCAAGATTTTTGCTTATGTTTGTAGGGAATTTTATTATCTTCGCACCATTCAACGGCAATATCGCAAAATGCTAAATAACGAAATTTGTAATATTTTTCGTCAATACCAATATTGTTAATTGCGTCTTTAAAATGACGAAAAGGTTTTCTGCCATTCAATGCTCGAAACAAACGACCGTCCTCGCGTTCCTCTGCAAAAGCCTCCATAATTTTATACTCGTTTATGTCATACTGATTTGGCAAACGAACATAATTATCGGAACACTCAATCTCCTCTTCTAATTCTTCATATTCTTCCATATCGACATAATCATTATCTGAACTGGGCAAAGATACGATTTCGCCGGTTTCTTTGTTGAGAAATTGCTCCCAAGTATCAAATGTTTCTTCCAAAGCGTCAGCTATATCTTCAATGTAAACTTCTTTCATCTGCGCTCTCCTATCAATCAGCGTCTTATTTGTACGATGCACTTATAATCCGCTGCGTTAAGAAGCGTCTTTTCCACGCGACAACGGTTGTATTCGGCTTGAATAACGGCTTCTACGGCATTCCTGCCATACTGGTCTAATCGCGCATACTTCAAAGCGTACTCCGTCAAATCTTCCTCCACTTGAGAAAGAGCCATATCGTTACACCCTTCTTCGGATTGTCCAGCTGAAGTATCGTCATTAGACGAACCGAGCAAATAAGCCATATTTACATTAAATAAAGACGCAAGCGCATCGAGAGTTTCAAAAGATGGACGGCGGCGATTGGTTTCCCAAGTGGAAACCGTGCCTTTTGTTACTTCCATTTCTTTGGCGAGGTCGATTTGAGTTAAATTATTGCGCTTTCGCAGTTCTTTAATTCGTTCTCCTAACGTCATAAATCATTACCTCCTATTGAATATCGTGTGATTTTATAAAAATAATATAACATATCGTAAAATTTGTCAATGAAAAGTTTTTAGAAATCGTTACTTTTAATATTGACAAATACGACAAAATGTAGTAGCTTATTTTCTGCAAGGTGTGACAAAAATCGTTATTTTGTGGAGGGATTTATTATGGATAACGAAGTTACAAAGCCGCCGAAGATGCTGACAATTCGCGAGATTGCCAAACTCGGCGTACTCCCTGAACACGCTCTTAGAATTATGCTCAAAGCCGGTCAACTCCCCGCTTTATATGTGGGAAAGAAAGCTCTCGTAAACTACGACAAATTGTGTGACTTGCTTCATAACCTTAACGCCGCATCCCCTATATCGCAGTTTTCTAAATAAGAGGGTATGGTTTTTTGGCTGTCCTAGCGGCTTGACGGGGAGAATTGGAGAGAATATGAATTACATGGAAATTTTCAAGAACAGCGAATTTGGATCGGTACGAACGACCATAATCGACAATCAGCCGTATTTTGTAGGCAAAGATGTGGCGGACATTTTGGGATATAAAAACAGCCGCCAAGCGATTCGCGACCATGTGGACGAAGATGATAAGGGTGTAACAAAATGGTTCCAACAAAACGATGAAAATGATACAATCAAACGGGGCTTTTCGGAATGGGTGCATTTTTGATTTCAATGGGTGCATTTCACTTTTTCCTCCGTTTGACAGTACCGCCAAGCCTTGATATTACAGGGTTGGTCGTTCATCTAAACAATGCTCAATAACATCCCTTAACTCACCATAACTGGCATTAATCGCACCTAATGACTTCACTCTATCCAAGTTGATAGTCTTCTGCGTAGGCATAGTTTCATCCAGTACTTTTGTAGGAAGTACATAAAACTCCCATTGGTTCAAGTCCAAGGGATTTAATCCCTCATCTTTCCTCTTGTAATTATGGATGCAAAATACATATACTTCGGCTTGTCGTTTGCTTGTCTCTTCATATTGATTGGTTTCATAATCCCAAGCCATTGTTGGTCTAATGCTAAATATTGGCTTAGATAGCTTTTTTTGACTCCATGTCTGGAGATACCCGGATGACTTAACTTCTACGGTGATACCGCTCGGCGATTTTAGGTCATACTTATCCCACTCAATACGTGTATTGTCTGCTATTCCCAAAGCTACAGCTACCAGATATTCGGCAAAATTTCCACGCTCAGTGTTGCCCAATAAAGACGAATACGCCCATTGCCAATATTCCTGAATGGTGGCTACAGTTTTTCCTTGTCCATCGAAAATACCTTCCTGCCCAGTTTTTCTATCTTCAACCAATACTTTACTCAAATTCATATCTTCCTGATGCATTATAATCTCCTTGCTTTGTAGTTACGCCTAATGGAACAACATACTCGAATTCATCAATTCTCGAAAATCCCATGCTCTTTAACTTAGTCACCGATTGCTTGACATCATCTGCCGTGTTGAAATTTGCAATAAGCGGCACTCGAATCATCACTTGTTCCTTTGGAACAATCGCAATCAGTTTTTTTAGATTGGATAGGACAATATCATTATCCTTACCTGCGTATTTCGTATAAATTTTCGGCTGCAAGTCCTTAATGTCAATAAACCACTCATCAATATCGCCAACTAATAAATTTATCCTCTCCCAATCTGCATACAAGGATGTCTCTATCCTTCTCTTCCATAGCGGATCAGCCAATTCACAGACTTCGTGGATAAATTCAGCAGAGAGCAGAGGTTCACCACCGCCAAAGACTATGCCGCCACCTGTCGTTTTGAAATAGATATCATCCTGACTCAAAATGCTAACAAGATTTTCCGGGGAATAATATTTTCTCTCGGTATCCTCGTCGTGGCAAATCCAGCTGGCACAATACCGACATTGGAGCGGACACCCATAAAAAGCAACCAATGTTGAAACACCTGCACCGTCCGATGCCATTCGCAATCTGGAAATGGTCATTATTTCTCCGAGCATAATGCCTTTTTCCAATCTGTAAGAGTATGCTCCGGGTATTTCCGCTCTTGCACGGGAATTTTAGATAGCTCGTCACGTAGGTAAGCGGATTCCTGGTCGCATTTTTCACAAGTCCCGGCACAATCTCCTTCAAAGTCGCACGGTTCGCTCTCGAAAGGAATGTTGTTTGCCTTTGCCAAATCATTTCTTATATTACGAAGATATGTGCATACTTCCTTTCCATCGGTGCGGGGTATCAAATCCTCGTTTTTTTCTCGTACTTTGTCTGAATTTAATGGCGGGAGCCATCCCAATGTTCCACTTTCAAGTCTCGATGCAAACTTTTCATCTATCTCTTGGTTGGTATCCCTTTTGGGTCTTCCTAACCATTGTATTCCACCTAAGAATTGGTCATCATCACTGTCCTTGTCATTACCCCCCGGCGGTTGAATATCCTTAAATTCAATATTGGCCAAACCGGGAATAGAAAGTAAGTCGTAAACTTGCTGAACAGAGCGATAAATTGCATCATCTGACACTTGAAAAGCAGTTGTCATAGGTGTCTTTTTGTCAATCTGGCGCAAAAGGATATCATTTGAAATGGTGATAAGAGCGTCAATATTTTTCTTTAGCTCGCTGAGACCTTCTTTCGCATTTTTTCTTCGTCTTGGACCTTCAAAAGTGAAAGGCATCGTAATCACTGCTATAGAAAGCGCACCCATTTCACGAGCGCAAGTTGCTACAACCGAAGCTGCGCCCGAGCCGGTACTTCCTCCCATGCAGGTTACCACAAACACTATATCCGAGCCGTCTAAATTCCTTTTGATATTGTCTTGCATTTCCTCTGCAATTTTTCGGCAGACGGGCATAGGGAGCATCCCCAAGCCCCTCAATCGCTTTTCGCCTATTAGAATTTTAGTAGGCGCCTTCGACAATTTCACCCCAATAACATCGGTGCCAACAGCAATAAAATCCAAGCCCTGCATACCGCAATCAA
>JAFXOC010000471.1 GCA_017529085.1 Selenomonadaceae bacterium
ACTATAAAAAGCAAAAATTGACGAATAAAACAAATCCCGAATTTTTGCAAAAAGTTGAAGAATACGCCAAAACCAGACCCTACAATAAATTTTTAACACGGCTTTCCTTACTTAATAAAGTTTCGGAAAAAAGTGCGGAAGTATTCTTCTTTGACGCTTTAGGCGTTGAATATTTGTCTTATATAGCGGCAAAATGCGAAGAATTAGGACTTATGACCGATATTAAAATCGGACACTCGGAACTGCCGTCCATCACGTCCATGAACAGAGATTTTTATAATTACTTTAAGGAAGAAAACATACATAAAATCGGAGAATTGGACGAATGTAAGCATCATTCCAAAAAATTTGACTATCAAAAATGCCGCGAGCCCTTGCATATTTTCGAGGAACTTCAAATTATAGACGACGAGATAAACAAGATATACGCAAAAATGACTTTCGAGCATATTGAAAAAGCCGTGATAGTCTCCGATCACGGGGCGAGTCGGTTGGCGGTAATAAACGAATCCGAAAACGACGCTGTTGTTTTATCCGAAAAGGGAGAGCATAGCGGACGGTGCGCCCCTGCGGAAAACGATCCCGAAATTCCGTTTGCAACGTATGAAAACGGGTATGCGGTTTTGGCGAATTACGACCGTTTCAAAGGCGGCAGGAAAGCGGACGTGGAAGTACACGGCGGAGCGACGCTTGAGGAAGTTTTAGTACCGATAATAGTGTTGTCGCTGCGCCCGGAAAAATTGGAATATAGTTTTGCTGAGTCCGAAATCTTGTTTAAACCGGGTCAAGACGCTCATTTGGTACTTTTCTGCAACGCGCCTATGAACAAACCGCAGCTTAAAGTCGGCGATAAATACTACGGCGGCTCTTTTACCGTTGACAAACAACACGCCGAATTTTATATCGAAGGCGCGCGCCGCAAGGGGAAATATAATGCGGAAGTCTATGAGGGCGAAGTTTTTTCGGGAATAAGTTTAAGTTTTGAAATCAAAAAACAAACCCAAGAAGATGATTTGGGGATTTAGTTGGAGGATTAACCATGAGTAAATTTACCTCTCCCGAATACGGCGAGCGGCTAAAAGATGTTTTCGACGAGATGGTTGTGTATAAGGATTTGCAGGAAAGCAGTTTTATCAACGCTTTTAAATTGCCGTCTTTTATGCGGGACTGGGTGCTGAAAAAATTTCAGGACGACACGGGAAATATTGATACAAACGAGACGGCGGAGTACATAAAAAAATACATTCCCAAACTTGAGGACTGGAAGTCCATAAAAAATCGCGTTATCAACGAAAACGAAAGGGTAAACTTTTTGGCGAAGGTGTCCGTGGATATTGACATAAAAACTCAAAAAGTATCTTTTTCATTGCCGGATTTTAACCTATCGCATAAAGACACTGCCATTCCCGACGGTACTTGGGCGAAGTGTAGCGAGGCGCTGTTAAAAGCCGATGAAAACTGGGGTGTGGTGGAGCTGGGTTATCAACCGCCGGCGGGCAAAAATCAGCCGGGAAAACTTACCCTTACCAATTTTAAGGACTTTTGCCCTTACCATGTGGATTTGGAAGAGTATTGGGAAGCCGCAAAAACGTTTAAAAGGGAAGAATGGCTTGACATAATTTTGGGAGCCGTTGACTACAATGCGTCAGGTTACGCCGACGAAGGACAAAAGCTCGCCATGATTACCCGTCTGCTTCCCTTTGTCGAAAAAAGACTTAACCTCATTGAGCTTGCTCCCAAAGGCACGGGTAAATCTTATCTTTTCGGCTCCGTCAGCCGTTACGGATGGCTTGCCTCCGGCGGAGTCATGAGCAGAGCCAGAATGTTTTACAATTTAGGGAAACGTACCGAAGGTCTTGTGGCGGGACATGATTTTGTGGCGCTTGACGAAGTGCAAACCATAAGTTTTACCGATGTGGACGAAATGCGCGGCGCGCTTAAAGGTTATATGGAAAAAGGGAAATGCACGGTCGGCGAAAAAGAAGTCGTATCGGACGCGGGCATCGTCCTTTTGGGGAATATAAGAGAATCGCTTATGACTGCGGATATGAGGGACAATGTATTTCAAGAACTGCCGGAAGTTTTCAGGGAAAGCGCGCTTATCGACCGTTTTCACGGATTTTTGCGGGGTTGGGATCTTCCTCGTATGAACGAAGATTTAAAGATTAAAGGCTGGGCGCTTAATTCCGAGTATTTTTCCACAATAATGCATACGCTTCGCGACGACCCCATATACAGAAACGTAGTTGATGGCTGGGTAAACGTCCCTGCGGGAGCCGATACCAGAGATACGGAAGCGGTTAAGAGAATCGCAACCGGCTTTCTAAAGCTGATTTTCCCTTATGTAAGAAAGCCGGGGGACATTTCAAGTCAGGAATTTAAAACATATTGTTTAACGCCGGCTCTTCGTATGCGCGATATTATTCGTTATCAACTGGGACTTCTGGACAGCGAATATCGCGGTAAATCGTTACCCGATATTACGGTAAAGGATTTTTAATATGCGTAGGATATACACTTGTTTTTCTTGCGGAAAAACACCGCTTTCCAAAGACGAAATCGGCATCAACAAAAAACTTCTTGATGCCGATAATTTTTATTGTTTGGAGTGCTTGGCGGAATATCTTGAGACCGATATAGAAAGCATGAAGGAAAAAATAGAAGAATTTAAGGAGCAAGGATGTCAACTTTTCTCGTAAAATTGGAGATGTAAAATATTGAAAAAACGAATTTACGCAGACAACGCCGCAACTAC
>JAFXOC010000472.1 GCA_017529085.1 Selenomonadaceae bacterium
AGCGGTGCTTCACGGTTGCGAGATTGAAGACCATGTGCTTATCGGCATGAGCGCGACTGTTTTGACGGGGGCTAAGATTGGGCGCGGCTCCATAATCGGCGCCGGGGCGTTGGTTAAGGAAAACGCCGTTATCCCCGAAAATTCTCTCGTGGTGGGGTCGCCCGCTATCGTGAAAAAGACTATAGACAGGATAGACAGCATTCACGCTCAGGCGATTAAGTATAAGACAGAATGGGCTGTATATTACGGTGTGTACCCTGAAATCGGCGGCGAAATCTATCATGGTGAGAAAATAATTTGAGTTCAATAAAAAGAGTTTTTGCTTAAATTTTAAGCAAGAACTCTTTTTTATTGAACCATTCCCATAAAATATGCTAAAATTATGGTAAACAAAATAAAATTTTGTGTTTGGCTTCCCCGCCCGAAGGGTGGGGAAGCCAAATCAAGCGCAACTGTTTTTGTCGTTTACTATAATTCAAAGTTACGAGGTGATAAGAAAATGAGATTATTTATAGCTGCGCAGTTTAATCAGAAAATTATAGACGAACTTACCTATATTCAATCGTACTGGCAACATTTAGGCATGAAGGGACGCTATGCGCCTGTTGAAAATTTACACCTTACACTTGCCTTTATAGGAGAGTATAAAGATCCGGATTACGTTTTGGAAACACTGGAAGCGGTTTCCTTTGAGCCGTTTTCCGTTAAACTTGACGGAGTCGGAAATTTTAACGATTTATATTGGGCTGGGGTGCAGAAGAATGAGGAACTTTCAACTTGTGTCAAACGCATTAGAAGGGCGTTGGCGGAAAATAATATACCGTACGACCGCAAGCGTTTTTCGCCGCATATTACGTTAGTGAGAAAAGCGGCATTTGAAGGTAAACCGGAAAATCTTACAAAGGAATTGCCTACGGGAGAAATGAAAGTTAATTCTATAGCCGTTATGTCGTCTACAAGAGGTAAAAACGGTATGATTTATACTAAAATAGGAAGTTTGCAGAGCAACAATAGCGGTATAACCAAAAGCAGGTGACATTGATGATATATGAAGGAGTGTTGCTGTTTGGCGTAGCGATAGCTTTAGCTTTTGGCGTAGTTTTCGAGTGGTATTTCTCTGTGTCTGTTATAACGTTGGCGGCGATTTTTGCCGCTTTTTTTGTGACCGGAACGCTCTTGACAGTAAAAAAGAATAAGCTTGCTTATGTTTGTATATGCGGCGCGTTTTTCCTGCTTGGGGCAATGCGACTTGCAAGCGTCGCGGATTTGCCCGATAACGATGTATCGAATTTTTCGGGGAAGGATTGCAAGATAATCGGCGTTGTAAAGGATGCGCCGCGAATTATCGAAAACGCTTATGGTAATAAGCGATTACGGCTGACGCTGGATATAAAATCGGCGGGGGATTATAGAGATTTACAAGCTGCAACGGGAGTCGTTTATTTTTACGCGCCTTATAACGGCGGAAAAATAAAAATAGGCGATACGGTAGAGGCGTTCGGACGCGTGAGAAAGATACGCTCGGCGGGAAATCCCGGGGCTTACGATAGACGGGTTCATTTATTAGCCGACGGAATAACGGCTGAAATTTTCGGCGGCAAAAGCGGGATAGAGGTGGTAGAGGGAGATGAATATCCGCTTTTGAGGAAGGCGGCGGAAATTCGCTCACATTACCGCGAAAATATGGAAAAGGTTATGCCGAAACAAGACGCTGCGGCGATTTTCGCCATGCTCTTCGGAGGTTACGACGGAATAAGGGAGGAACTGACAGAAGCTTTTACCGTTACGGGCATAGTGCATATATTGTCGGTTTCTGGTTCTCATGTAAGTTTATTGGCGGCGGTTGTCGTGATGTTAGGTGGAATTTTTAGGATTCCCAAAATGCCGCTGGCGCTATTTTTATTCGCCGTCATAGCTTTTTATACGTTGCTCGCGGGTTGTGTGCCTCCGGCTTTTCGCGCCGCGGTTATGGGCTCATTGGTGTTTTTGGGGACGACTCTTGAACGCGATGTGGATTCCAAACGCTTGCTAACATTGACAGGAATCGCGTTTTTATTATATAATCCGTTGCTGTTGTTTCACATAAGCTTTCAGCTATCCTTTACGGCAACGGCGGGAATTATTTGCTTTTCGAAAAAACTGACGAAGTTTTTTGAAGCTAAGGGGTTAAAATATGTTTTGGCGTCAAGTCTCGCCTTAACATTATCGGCGCAGGTCTTGACCATTCCCATTATCGCTTGGTATTTTCACCGGCTCTCCATATCTTCCGTTGCGGCGAATTTCTTTATTGTGCCGCCCGTTGAGCTTATTATTGTAATCGGGCTCTTTAGCGGGATTGTCGCCTTTATTCTTCCCTTTTTGGGCGGAGTGATTTTCTTTTTTGACAGTTTAATTTTGGGAATTGTTTATGAAGCGACAAGGATTTTGGCGAAAATTCCCACTGCTTATCTCCCCACTATGGGATTTTTTATGAGCGGCATATATTATCTTTTCTGTTTATACTTTATGCCGGACGATAATATTCGTGAAAAGTTAAAGCCTATTTTTGCGAGATATAAAAAAACCGCAGCCTTATTTTTAACGATTTTCGCCATATCGGGCTTAATCGTAAATTTCGCCAAACCTAAAGAGGTTCTGTTCGCTTTTATAGACGTTGGGCAGGGCGACGCTATGGCGGTAAAGACCGCAAACGGGCGCGCGCTTATGTTTGATACCGGAGGAAGTCGCGACGGAAATTTCGATATAGGCGGCAGAGTTGACGTGCCATTCCTCCTGTATCACGGAATAACGGAGCTTGACTATATATTTTTATCCCACGCGCACGAGGATCATGCGGCGGGGACGGGCGGTATTTTAAAGGCTATGCCCGTGAAAGAAGTTGTGACGGCGGCGGAAGGCAAAGACGCTTACCAAAAAAGCATGAAGATAAATAAAGAAATTATGGAGAAATCGCATTTTAGCGAGCCGAATGTAGGCGATGTTTACAATATAGACGGAGTAAAAGTTGAGGTGCTTTACGCGCCAAAGACAGCTAAGGGTGAGAATGAGATGTCTAATTTATACCGCGTATCATACGGCGCAGTAAGTTTTCTTGTTACAGGGGATTTGGTGAAAGAAGACGAGACAAAACTTGTGGAAAATAACGTAGACTTATCCGCCGTTGTTTTAAAAGTAGGGCACCACGGCTCAAAAACTTCAAGCGACGCAGTGTTCTTACAAAAGGTTGCGCCCAAATATGCGGTTATATCCGTAGGTCAGGATAATTCCTTTGGTCATCCCAATGCCGAAGTTTTAGAAAAATTGCAGGCAATCGGCGCAAAAATATATCGCACCGATAAAGACGGCGCGGTATTCTTCTACACCGACGGCAAAAATCTCAGGATGAAGAAATATTTTGAATGAAAAATTTTAAGAGCGTCTCTAAAAGCTTATTTTTATGTTGCCCCGCTCCGAAGCGGCAGGGCAATCTAATGATAGATCGTATATGACCGTTACTTTTACGACTTACAGTGTGAAATGTAGGATGCTTTTCACTTAGCACACAATCGCCACCTTACGTTACATTGGAAGGAAAGTAGAATGTTTTTCCCTTTGCGCGAAAGGGCAAATGATGACCTTGTGGGATCAAGAATGCATGTTCGAGTCGAATTGACATATTTTTTTCTATATAGCCATCGGTAATGATCAGTATGTGGGCATCCTTGGGAAAATCTTTGGCATTTATAAGCAAATCCACTCCCGGCTGCAATACCGTTCCACCTCGTCCTTTCACTTCCACGCGACCGGCAATATCTTCGGGCATCAAATAACCCGCATCATAAGCCTCTGCATCGCAAAACACCACACGAGCGCCGGGAACTTCCTTTGCCGTCGGCTTGGTCTGGCGTATGTCCTGCGTTTGGCGAGAGGCGCAAAGTGTGCATCAAACCAATATCCCAGTTCCACATCCCAGGGGATCGGCGGCATAGCCAAGGCACGAATTTCTTCGATAAGCCCAGCCGGAATATAACCTCGGTGAAATTCGACATGAAATCATCATAGATTATAATGCCTTCACACAACGCCTTTTCATTGGGAGACATTTTTTCTTTTCGGGATGGCCTCATTGAAATATCCCCTTTTTTGTAATGCTGTTTTTACATTCAGCATTAGTAACTCTGTCAACTCATAAATATTTTTATTACTTTGTGCAGCAATGTCGAATATCACTTCATCAATCAAATCTTTGCTTGGAGGATTCGTGGTGAAAATAGGTAACATACCGTTAATCTTATGTCTCAAAAGGGCAGTCTTGATGTTATAATCTAACGGCTTTAAAAAGACGATTTTCCCGTGATTTTTCCGGGTACGTTCGTTCCCGAACAATGGCAAAGATTGAATTCGCGGACACCTAGCCGCTTCAATTCAGACAAGGTCTTGTCTATGCGCTCTTGTCCTTCTCCGTTTAAGTGAATACCGCCGATGATTCGTCTAACG
>JAFXOC010000473.1 GCA_017529085.1 Selenomonadaceae bacterium
AATTTCACTCGAAGAAATGAAGAAAGCGCTGTTGGCGTGGCAGGATTACGCTCTTTCTAACGGCTATACCGGCACTTATAACGCGGGCGTTGACCTTTTGTCCAAAAATGAACCTGTGGCGTATTATGAACTTGAAGCGGAGGGCAAACTAAAGCATTACAACTATTCCGGCCGGTATGTGGAGGACAACAGCGATACGCCGGAAGCGGATATGGATAAAATTGCCGCGGAAGCAGAAAAGCATAACAGCAAGCACTATCATTTAATAGGCGCAAAAGTTTTCTGCGACGGCGTAGTCGAGGCGCATACGGCGTGGCTTATCGACGATTATAACGATAAACCGGGCTACAAAGGCGTACAAAGATTTGCGGATCATAAAAAAATGGTGCGCCTCGTTAAGGCAGCATCAGACCGCGATATGAACGTACACATTCATTCCATAGGCGATGCGTCGACAAAAGCGTGGCTTGACGCAATTGCGGAGGTGGAAGAAGCGACGGGCAATTTTGATATGCGAAACGCTCTTGCGCATCTTCATGTCGTACGCAAGGAAGATTACAAGCGAATTGCGGACTACAACGTTATGGCGGTTGTAGGTATGATGTGGATAGAGGGGGACAATTCCGTATTTGAGCAAGAAATCGAATATATCGGAAAAGAAAGGGCTTACAATGATTATCCGATGAAATCCCTTATAGATAGCGGAGCCGTTATAGGTTCTCATTCTGATTATCCCGTTTCGCCGTATTTTAGCGTGCCTCACAGCGTTTGTTACGGCGCGATAGGCTACTTGCCCTCTCACGGCATTAAAGCGTTGCGACACCAAAACGAATGCATTAGCCGCAAGGACACGTTAAGAGCCTTAACCATAAACGTGGCGTATATGTGGCACGAAGAAAATCGTATGGGCTCGCTTGAAACGGGGAAACTTGCAAATATTACGATATTTGACAAAGACTTTATGAAAGACGATTTTAAAGACATCGAAAAGGCAAAATGCCTCGCTACTTACGTAGACGGCGAACTGGTTTATAACGCTTAACGGGGAGATGGCACAATGTTGCAAACTTTAACCAGGAGAGAGTTTATCAGGCTTTCTTCTTTGGCTGCGCTTGGTTTTGTCGTTGCGGGTTGCGGCGATAACAAGACGGCGAAGGGAGACGGAAAGCCTGCGGATTTGGTTATTTACGGCAATTTTTATACGGTAGATGAGAAAAATCCCAAAGCCGAAGCGGTGGCGATTAAGGACGGCAAATTCGTATACGTCGGCGCGGCCGCGGGGGTAAAGGAATATATCGGCAAGGACACTAAAGAGAAACGCTTTGATAACGGTGTGGTTATGCCGGGGTTTATCGACGGTCACTCTCACGGACATTTGGGAGGTTCGAGAATACTCCTTATGTGCCAGTTGAACGATTGCAAAACCCTCGATAAAATTCGCGAACGGTTAAAAGAATTTATTGAAAAGCATCCCGAAATGGAGCGTATTCAAGGCATCGGTTGGGACGATGCGACGTTTGGGGCAACCGGTCCAACTGCGGCGATGATTGACGATTTGACTGATAAGCCTATATCTTTGATAGATTATGGGCATCATTCCTATTGGTTAAACTCCGCCGCTATGAAACTGAAAAACATAACCAAGGCTACCAAGGACGTTGCAGACGGAGTTATTGTGCGGGATGCGAACGGCAATCCTACGGGTTGTTTCCGCGAAGGCGCAAAGATTTATTTTGAGGATTTAATTTATCATTTCTCGGTGGATCAATATAAAAAGGCGATTTTAGCTTATCAGGATGTGTTCTTGCCCTTAGGCTTAACTATGCTCTTTGATCCGATGGTAAACCTTGACTATGGTTCTGAGAACGTGATGGAGGCTTATCATCAGTTAGACAAGGAAGGAAAACTAAAACTTCGCGTCCACGGCGGGTATCAGGTGTTTGCGGACAAAAAACCCCTTGAAGACGTGGCGCATGGGGTAGAGCTTAGAAAAAAATACCAAGGTAAAAGGTTCGATATTGACAATATAAAAATTCTCTTGGACGGCGTTCTTGAAAGCAGAACTGCCTACTTAATCGAACCGTACAACGATAATAAGAACGATTACGGAATGCTCCGTTTTGACACGGATACATTGGCGGATACCGTGAAAAAGGCTAACGAGCTGGATATTACGATTCACATTCATACGATTGGAGACGGCGCGGTAAAAATTGCGCTGGACGCTTTTGAAAAAGCCCAATCTCCGAAAGAAAAACGCAACGCAATTACCCACATGCAGCTTGTGAACCCCAAAGATATTGATAGAATGGCGAAACTTGGCGTTATAGCGGTGGCAAATCCTTTTTGGTTTGCCAAACAGCCCTTAGAGTACGAAAATTTGTCCTTACCGTATCTCGGAAAAGAACGCGCCGAAAACCAATATCCCATGAAGTCGTTTTTCGATAAAGGCATCGTCGTAACGCAAGCTACGGATTATCCCGTAACAACGGACGTAAATCCTCTTGTGGGTATGCAATACGGCGTTATTCGTCAAGAACCGGGTAAGCCGGAAACTCAGCTTAACGCGAAAGAATGCGTTACATTGGAGCAAATGATTAAGGCCGCCACGATAAACGCGGCTTACGAATTAAAATGCGAGGACAGACTCGGCAGCATCGCCGTCGGCAAAGAAGCCGATTTGGTCGCTCTTAACTCAGATATTACCGCTTGCGCGCCGGAAAAAATCACCGACGCAAAAGTGCTTGGCACAATGATTGGCGGCGAATGGGTTTTTAACGCTTAAAGGAGTTTAATGAGAACAGTGAAATTTATAGGAACGTGTAAGAAAAGACTGGCAGCATCTTTGCTGCCTCTTTTCGTATTATCGGTGGCGCCCGCGGGCGTATTTCCGCAAGAGGGTCAGAATATGGTCTTTGCCGCAGTGGCGCAGGAACAAATAGGTCTTGTCAACAGGGCAACCGACATAACGAATGTGAATAGTAAAGAATCGAAAAGCGCAGGAGCGGCTAATTTTAATGCAATGAACGATGTAAAGCAACAACTGAGGGCGCAATACGGAGAGAAAAAAAAAATTACGGACGGCAATTACGATAAGTCGCTTTCCGTTAAGTGCGTCAACGGTACTTTCGTGGGAAAAAGAACAGAAAACATCGTCGCGTATCGAGGCATTCCCTTTGCGGGCAAACCTCCCGTGGGAGAATTACGCTGGAAAGCTCCCGTTGACGTTGTTCCCGACGAAGGCGTGTACGAGGCGTATTACAACGCGAAAAGCGCGTACGGGAACGAGGAATTGGAAACGGGTTCTCTTTTTTATCAAGACGAAGATTGCCTGTATCTAAATATTTGGAAGGCAGAGGA
>JAFXOC010000474.1 GCA_017529085.1 Selenomonadaceae bacterium
CCTTTTAAACGCCGCCCTCGTTTCCTTATATGTTACGAAATGATGATCAAGCATAACAAGCGGCTCTTTAGCGACTTCTTTAAAGGTAACTGTTTCCCTCTCGGAAAGTGGATGCCCCAGCCATGTGCAAAAGAGACATTCGCAGTCAAAAAGTTTTCTGTAGCTTAAAGTGTCCCCAACGTTTTCATGAAAGTTGGTGAAGGCAATGTCAAGATGACCTTCTTCAACCATGCGAAGCGCGCTGACACCGCCCATTTCCACAATTTCCACTTTTATCTCCGGGTGTTGCAGACAAAAATCGCCAAAAATGGCGGGCATAAACGTCATACCAAGCTGCAGGGGAAGCGCCATCCGAATACTGTCCCTTTGAGTCATGGAAGCGATATCTCGTTCAAGTTCCGCCATTTGTTGCAATATTACGGAAACTTTTTCCAACAATAAATTTGCTTCTTTTGTTATTATTATTTTGTTCTTTTCTCTGTAAAAGAGGTTCAGCCCCGTCTCTTCCTCCAAACTCTGCATTGCGATACTGACCGTGGGCTGCGCCACATGAAGTTTTTCTGCGGCTTGAGAAATATTTTGCCACTTGCAAACTTCGGCGAAATATTGCATTTGATTAAGTGTCAAGGAGCTCACCCCCCCACATATTGTTACCGTGTAAATATTCGATAAAGGTAAATATTCGATAAAGATAGAAAAAATTCCTGCAAGATTTATGAAAATAGAAATAAAAAAATCCACGAAAGCGGGAAACTTTCGTGGATTTTTTTTATTAATTCATAGCCTCTTGCACCGCAACGGCAACTGCAACGCTCATGCCCACCATTGGGTTGTTGCCCGCGCCGATTAAACCCATCATGTCAACGTGAGCCGGCACCGAGGAACTGCCAGCAAACTGCGCATCGCTGTGCATACGACCCATCGTGTCCGTCATGCCGTAAGAAGCTGGACCCGCCGCCATGTTGTCCGGGTGAAGCGTACGACCCGTGCCGCCGCCGGAAGCCACCGAGAAATACTTCTTACCCTTCTCAATGCACTCTTTCTTATAGCAACCCGCGACAGGATGCTGGAAACGGGTTGGGTTCGTGGAATTACCCGTTATGGAAATATCCACGTCCTCTTTGTGCATAATCGCGACGCCTTCCGGCACGCTGTCTGCTCCGTAGCAGCGCACATTTTTACGCACGCCGTCGGAATATGCGATTTCCTTAACGATATTCACCTGATTTGTCTTGTAATCGTACTGTGTCTGCACGTATGTAAATCCGTTGATACGGGAAATAATCTGCGCCGCGTCTTTACCGAGACCGTTCAAGATAACTCTCAAAGGATTTTTTCTGACCTTATTTGCAGTCTGCGCAATACCGATAGCGCCTTCAGCCGCCGCAAAGGACTCATGCCCCGCCAAGAACGCAAAGCAACCCGCTTCCTCAGACAAAAGCATAGCCGCCAAATTGCCGTGACCCAAGCCGACCTTTCTGTGGTCCGCGACAGACCCAGGCACGCAGAACGCCTGCAAGCCTTCGCCGATGGATTTTGCCGCGTCCACCGCCGTCTTATCGCCCTTCTTTATGGCGATAGCCGCGCCTAACGTGTACGCCCAAGCCGCATTCTCAAACGCAATCGGCTGTAAATCCTTTATAATCTTAGCAGGATCTATCCCCTTCTCTTCGCAAATCTTCTTTGCGTCCTCTATCTTACCGATACCGTACTTCTTGCATACTTCGTTTATAGCGTCTATTCTACGCTCGTATCCTTCAAAAAGCGACATTCGCTCTCTTCCTTTCTTATTGTATTATTGGGGCGCTGCCCCAAACCCCGACAGAGCCCTGCCCTGCACCCGCAAGGGCGCTGCCCTTGACCCGCCAAAGGGCGTTCGCCCTCTGGACTCCCGGTTGGGGTTTTGTTGTTTTCCGCATTTTGTGGTTTAAATTGGTTATTCGTTTCTTGGGTCGATGAATTTTACGCCTTCGCTAAAGCGTCCCTTTGTGCTGGTGTTAGCCTTCAAAGCCTCGTCGGCGGATTTGCCGTTCTTTATGGCTTCCATCATCTTGCCGAGCTGCACAACTTCATAACCGATAACTCTGTCTTCTTTATCGAGAGCGAGTCTTGTTACATAGCCTTCCGCAAGTTCCAAATAACGGGGACCCTTCTTCTTTGTGCTGTAAGTGGTGCCCGTCTGGCTCCTAAGACCTTTGCCGAGGTCGTCAAGACCTGCGCCGACGGGAAGACCGTCGTCGGAAAACGCCGTCTGGCTTCTGCCGTATACAATCTGAAGGAAGAGTTCGCGCATCGCCGTATTGATAGCGTCGCAAACAAGGTCGGTATTTAACGCTTCCAAAATGGTTTTGCCGGACAAAATCTCCGCCGCCATAGCCGCCGAATGAGTCATTCCCGAGCAGCCGATAGTCTCAACCAAGGCTTCCTCTATAATGCCGTCCTTAACATTAAGAGTCAGCTTGCAAGCGCCCTGCTGCGGCGCGCACCAGCCGATACCGTGGGTAAGACCGCTGATGTCCTTAATTTCCTTCGCCTGCACCCATTTTCCTTCCTCCGGAATCGGCGCCGGCCCGTGGTTCACTTCCTTAGCCACGCAGACCATGTCCTCTACTTGCTTCGAATAAGCAATCATTCAATCCATCCCTTTCATACTTAATTATTCAAGCGTTGTGGCAAAACCGCAGACGCTCTCCTTACACAAGGTTTACTTACTTTCTTTCTTTTCTCTCTTTTTTATAAAAAAGAGAGAAAAGAAAGAAAGTAACAAAGAAAGAAAAGAGAGAAAAAATTTTAATAATTATTTTATTTAAACTCCACCAAAACTTTACCCGTCATTTCTTTTGGGATTTCTAGCCCCGCAAGCGTCAACAGCGTCGGCGACACGTCGCATAATGCGCCGTCCTTTACCGTCGCCACTCTGTCGCTGACGCAGTAAATCGGCACGGGATTGGTAGTATGCGCCGTGAAAGGCTCCTTCGTATCGGGGTCAACCATCATATCCGCGTTGCCGTGGTCGGCTATGATTATCACTTCGCCGCCCATTTCCCTGATGGCTGTCACCGTCCGCTTTACGCAAGCGTCAACGGTTTCGACCGCTTTAACCGCCGCATCCATCACGCCGGTATGTCCAACCATATCGCCATTGGCGTAGTTCATTATGATAAAGTCGAATTTATCGGATTTAATCGCTTCTACCACTTTATCGGTAACTTCCACTGCGCTCATTTCGGGCTTTAAGTCGTAAGTCGCAACCTTGGGCGACGGCACCAAAATTCTCTCTTCGCCGTCGTATTCCTTCTCAACGCCGCCGTTAAAGAAGAATGTAACATGAGCGTATTTTTCCGTTTCCGCAATGCGAAGCTGTTTCAGTCCCGCTTTTGCGATGGTTTCGCCCAACGTGTTCTCAATCGTTTGCGGCGGGTATGCTATATTGACGGTCATTCCCTTTTCGTACTGCTTCATTGTCGTATAAGAAAGAGTTCATCCCTCGACCCGTTTAAATCCGTCGAAGGTATCGTCGGTGAAAGCGTGGGTAAGTTCTCTCGCCCTATCGGGACGGAAGTTAAAGAAGATAACCCCGTCGCCCTTATTCATACCTTCGTAACCTTCAATCACAACGGGAATTACAAATTCGTCCGTCACGCCTTCGGGTTTTTCGCTCTTATCCGCATAAGAAGCCTCAATCGCCGCCTTGGAACTGGGCATTTTAGACGCGTCCGCCTGCGCTATCGCCCTATATGCTTTTTCCACTCTCTGCCAGCGTTTATCCCTATCCATAGCGTAAAATCTGCCGGAAATCGTAGCGATTTTTCCTACGCCTATTTCTTTTATCTTTTCCTCAAGTTCCGCCAAATACTCGTGAGCGCTTGCGGGGGGTACGTCCCTGCCGTCTAAGAAGGCGTGAACATAAACCTTATCCAAACCCTCGCGCTTTGCAAGCTCCAACAAGCCGTACAAATGCTTGGTATGACTATGCACGCCGCCGGGGGACACAAGTCCCATAAGATGCAACGCTCCGCCCGCGGCTTTTGCGTCCCGAACAGCCTTTAACAACGCTTTATTCTCGAAGAAATCTCCGTCCTCGATAGACTTGGTTATACGGGTAAGTTCCTGATAAACCACTCGTCCCGCGCCGATATTGGTATGCCCAACCTCGGAATTGCCCATCTGCCCGTCGGGAAGTCCGACGTACATTCCGGACGCCTGCAAAGTCGCCTTGGGAAAATCCGCCGCCAGTTTATCCAAAAAAGGAGTGTTACCCTTCTTAATGGCGTTGCTCGGGTCGTCGTCTTTTCCGATACCCCAGCCGTCCATGATGATAAGGGCGACGGGGGCGTTCTTTAATTTTGCCATATCGCTAACCTCAGAAATTCACAATCTCGGAAAAATCCTTCGCCTTCAAAGCCGCGCCGCCGACTAATGCGCCGTCTACGTTAGGCTGCGCCATCAAGTCTTTGATAGTCGCAGGTTTTACGCTGCCGCCGTATTGAATACGGATAGCATCCGCGGCGTTTTTGTCGAATTTCTTCTCAACAGCCTCGCGAATAGCCTTGCAGACTTCCTCCGCCTGCTCGAAAGTCGCCGTCTTGCCCGTGCCGATTGCCCAAATAGGCTCGTAGGCGATAACAAGTTTCGCCACGTCCGCCGCCGTAAATCCGTCAAGCGCAGCGTTTACCTGAGAAACCACATGATTGATATAGTTCCCCGCTTCTCTTATTTGAAGCGACTCGCCGCAGCAGATAATCGGGGTAATCCCCGCCGCAAAAGCCGCTCTCGCTCTCATATTTACGCCTTCGTCCGTTTCGCCGAAATAATCGCGGCGTTCGCTATGCCCAAGCACGCAGTAAGTCGCGCCGACTTCTTTCAACATATCGGTAGAAATTTCCCCCGTATAGGCGCCGCTCTTTTCCCAATGCACATTCTGCGCGCCCAATGCGATATTCGTTCCCTTTATAGCTTCGCCGACTCCCGCAAGCGCGGTAGCCGTAGGACACACCACAATGTCAACCGTCTTATTGTCCTTAACAAGCGGCGCAA
>JAFXOC010000475.1 GCA_017529085.1 Selenomonadaceae bacterium
AAAAAGCGAAAAAGAAAAGTAACAAAAGAAAAAGAGAAAAAAACTTTAATAAGGAGTTTAGTGAAAACATGAAACATTGTGGCTAAACTTAGAAATAGAGTTTATTAAAGTTTTTTCTCTCTCTTTTTCTTTGCTTCTTTCTTTTTCTCTCTCTTTTTTACAAAAAAGAAAGAGAAAAAGAAAGAAGAAGACTCTCTCCGAAAAGAAGGGAAGAGCCTTAATGTTAGCCTTGAGCCAGTCTTCTTGAAGCTTCGACGGCTTCTTGATTCATTTGATTTTGCACATCGGAGAGCACGCCGACGCCTTGTTGAAGACCCTGCTCCAATTGCTGCACTCCGTTTAACGTAGCGGCAACATGGCGGATTACTTGGTCTAATACTTGGTTTACGTATTGATCAACGTTGGATTTCTTTTCCATCGCTTTTACGTAAATGTCTTCGCCGCGCTGACGGGCTTCTTCAACGAGTTCGTTTGCCTTGGCGCCGGCTTCGTCCATCATGCTTCTCGCCTTTTCATTGGCTTCGTCAAGCATGAGTCGCGTTTTTTCGTTTGCGTCGTCAATCATGGCGCGCGCTTTTTCACGTGCTTCTCTTTCGATTACCGAGTTGCTTATGCGCCGCTCCGCGTCTTTTTTTGCGTCCGCTATAATTTGATCGGCTTCGCTTCTGGCTTTCGCAAGAATGGTTTCGCGCTCGGTCATTATGTCTTCCGCCTGAGCAAGCGCGGTGGGAAGTCCGTTTCTTAATTCTTCCACTAAATGCACCAAGTCGTTTTCATCTATCATACATTTGCCGGACAATGGCACATGAGCCGCGTCGGCGACTAAATTTTCCAGATCCTCCAATACATCGCGTATTGCCATATATTAATCCCTCTTCTCCTTTGCTTGAGGACATCTCAAAAAAATTATTTTGACGGCTCCTCGTCCATTCGGGGCGGAGAGTCATCAGAGAAATCATGCGGTTTTTAGAGATTCCCTTGAGATAATTTTCTTTTTATAGCTTCTTCAACATTTTCGGGCACAATTCCATGGGAGAGTTCGCCAAAAGCGGCAAGTTCTCGCACAGCGGAGGAACTTACATAAGAATATACGGGGTTCGTAAGGAGAAAAAGCGTGTCAATCTTCTGATCGAGATAACCGATCATGCGAGCCTCGCGTTCTTCATAGGAGAGATCCTCCATGTTTCTGATCCCTCTTAAAATGGCTGTTGCCTCCACTTTTTTCATATAATCGGAAACCAGTCCCGAAAAAGCGTCTATTTTTACGTTTTTAAGATGTTTTGTCGCTTCTTTAAGCAGCTGAACGCGTTCGTCCACAGTGAAAAAAGATTTTTTTCTGACGTTGTAAAATACGCACACTATAAGTTCGTCAAATATAGCGGCGCCGCGGGCGAATATGTCTAAATGCCCCAAGGTAACGGGGTCGAAACTGCCGGAACAAACCGCTCTAGTCATTTTGTTTCCTCCCCGCCGACTCTCATCCAAAACGAAACGCCCGTAGTCTTACCATAAGCGACATCGCGAAAATTTTCGAGTTTATCGTAATTTGAAAATTTTTCCCCAATCCCATATTCCACTACAATAATACCATTGCCTGAAAAAATAGGGGAAAAATTTAAAAATTCCATGGTTTTTTGAGATAAATTTTTAAAGTAGGGCGGATCGATAAAGATTAAATCAAACTCGCGTCTTTTCGCTTCAAAAGTTTTTAGCTTCTTAAAGACATCGGCGCGGAAAACCTCTCCTTTTTCTTCAAGATGGGCGCGTTTCAAATTCTCCCTTATCAGTTTATCCGTGGCAAAATCTATGAAAGTCGCGCTTTTGGCGCCTCTTGAAAGCGATTCAATACCAAGATTTCCCGTGCCGGAGAACAAATCAAGTACAACGCGCTCTCTAACCCTATCGCCTAAGATGTTGAAAACCGATTCCTTTATGCGGTCGGCGGTGGGACGCGTGCCGTCGTTTTTCGGGGAAAGAAGCCTCGTCCCCTTTGCGCTGCCCGTGATAATTCGCATGAGAGTCTCCTTTAAGACTTTTCGTAGTAATCCGTGTGCATAAATTCGCGGCTCACAACAGTGCCGTTTTTGGAAAATACTCTATGAATGGTGGGGGTAAGTCTTGAGCCTGTCCTCTCCAAAGAGATTTCGTTTCCGTTCAAATCCGCTCTTGTGCCTAATATATAGACGGTGAGAGAGCTGCCATAAGCACTTGCAAGCAGATAAACAGGATGAACGAGAGGGTTTCTGAATTGAAAATCCAAAACATCGTCCGCAACGGTCGCATCAAGCCCCGGAGGGCAATATGAAGAAGGGAAAAAATGAGGAGCGCGAACGGTAGGCGTAAGCCCCGCCAAAAGCACGGCGTTATACAAGGTGGAACTTACCTGACACACACCGCCGCCAACGTCTTCCAATACCTTTCCCTCTATGATAACCGGCGCGTCTTTATATCCCGCAGCTTTTGTACGCCTTCCAACCGTTGTGTTGAATGAGAAAACTTCGTCCTTCCTTATCAAAATATCGTTTAATTTTGACGAAGCCAAGGCTATGTTATCTCCCCTGTCGCCCGGATAATATCTTGTGGTGTACGCGGCAAGCACGCTGTCTATGGCGGCTACATCGCTGGTTTTAATATATGGTTGAATTTCGTCTGGGGAAAGGATTAAGATGTCCGGGCGTTCCAAATTCGTAAGTTTGGGGTCAAGCTCTTCGATAATCGGGTCAATATCAAGTTTCTTTCCAACAACGCCGTTGGTTTTGGTAATCATACCGTTTGAATGTAGGGATACCGTAGCGTTTACCGGCTCTGTATCAATTTCGGCTTTGATTTTAACAAGCTTTTCACGCAGCCGCTCCGGGTCGTATGCGCCTGTGAGTTCAATATTTTGCCT
>JAFXOC010000476.1 GCA_017529085.1 Selenomonadaceae bacterium
CTCCATGACGGGAATGCCCTTGATTTTTGCTATGCCGCATTTCCTGAGCAGCTGGGCGACATGAAAACTCAAGAGGAAAGAGTGGATGGAGCAGGACTTAGTGTAAAATATTTCTCGGTAAAAGGTTGCAAAAAACAAAAGAGACCTATATCCTATAATGTACGCTTACCACGGCGAGTACAAAAAGGAAGGTCTCTTATGAACGCTATTATAACAGAACTTATAAAAATAATAAAGGATTCAAGGGATAATATTTCAAGAGAGGAAAATTTAAAAAAATACTTGGAAGAACTTAACTGTCATCTTGTTGGCAAGGCTTTAGAAGAAATAGATAAAGAGCTTGCGGCGGAATATGGCAAAGATGGTTGGAGAGTAGAACGCCGGGATGAGAGAATTGTACAGACAAGTTACGGTTTTGTAAGAGCCAAACGCCGTCTTATGAAAAAAGATGGACAGAAGCCTATTTACCCTCTTGATAAAGAACTTGGAGTAAGAACGTACCAAAGATATAGCGCATATTTTGAATTTATTGTGGCAAAGTTAGGAGCAAAATCGGTTTATCGCGTTACTGCAGAGGCTATAAATACCTTAACACCTATAACCATAAGTCACAGTCAGGTCGGTCGTATTATAAAAAAGGTTGGTAATCGTTATGCTGAGTGGGAAAAAGTAAAAGAAATCAATGATGACGCTCATAATTCGCCTAAGCGTGTAAATGTGCTTTATATTGAAGGCGATGCTCTTATGATAAAAGGGCAAAATAAAAACAAAATGGAGCTTCATCGTTTTCAAGTAGCTGAGGGAGTAGTGCAAATCGGTAGGCGTAGAATTTTAGAAGGGGTACATTATGTGGCAGAATTTAACTATGATGACGCTAAGGAAGAAATTTCAAATTATATTGCCAATCATTACGATTTAAACAATACAGTTGTAATTACGAACAGCGATGGAGGTCTTGGTTACGGTAAGAATGTTTTTGATGAAATAATCGGAATGGCAAAGCGACACGAACATTTTCGCGACCGTTACCATGTGAATCGTAAGAACAAAGAGCGTATTGGATGGGCTGGTAAGCGACTTGAGTGTGAATTAAAAAGAGCCATTAGCAGTTTTTCTTGGAAAAAGGTAACTATTGTTTTAAGTAAGATAAAACTTATAGCTGTCGATGATTTGCAACTTGAGCAAATAGAACGGTTAAGAGACTACTTATGGAGAAACTGGAATTATTTAGCCAGTATGAGAGAGCGAGGACTTTCAGATTATGAAAAAATAATAGGAACCTGTGAGAGCAACCACCGTATATACAGTTACCGTATGAAAAAACAAGGTCGTCGTTGGGGAAAATTTGGTGGCAGATGTATGGCAAAGGTTATTACGGGGATAAAGAACAATGATTTACGAGAAGCTTTAATTGCAAAAGAAGAATTTTTTGAACATAAACAAGCCAAAATTTTAAAAACGCCGTTAGAAATGCCCTAAAAAAATGTAAGCACAAAATTCACGAAGCCGTGAGTCACGGGCGTATTTTTGTAAACGCTCCAACAAGCAGTTCCATTGGACAATTAGAAAAAATTTTTCATTCTACATCTTGGTAAAATATTAAATTTTCATAATTTATGGGATATATGGAAAAATTACCGAGAAAATATTGACACATACGGTTATTTCTTTGTTTTTCCATTTGCGATAAACTGTGATAAAATTTTTAGGTCGCTCGATTTTAGGACGACCAAACTTCACTCCCCTAGCCTTAGCAACGTCTATCCCCTCTTTTTGCCTTGTTATTATGTTTTCTCTCTCTTTCTCCGC
>JAFXOC010000477.1 GCA_017529085.1 Selenomonadaceae bacterium
ATAAGTTACCGCAATTCCCAAAAGTTTCGCCAAAAGTCCCGCAGGTCCCGTCATAAACACTGTACCTACAAGCACCAAAAGCACCACGGAAAACACCCGCATTATTATAAGCATGGTGTTCCCTAAGTGATTTCCAACAACTTCCGAAATACTCTTGCCGTCTTCCCTAATAGAAATCATACCCGAAAGATAATCGTGCACACCACCGGCAAAAATCGTTCCGAAAACGATCCAAAAATACACGCAAGGTCCCCACATAGCCCCTGCAAGCGCTCCAAATATCGGGCCTAGACCCGCAATGTTTAAGAGCTGAATTAAAAAGACTTTCCAAGTAGGAAGCGGAATATAGTCCACTCCGTCGTTGTAACGAACGGCGGGCGTAGGCTTATCCGACGTCCCGAAGTATGTGTCCACGATTTTACCGTAGACCATATACCCTACAATCAGCGTGCAAAGCGCCAATAAAAAAGTAAACATATAATTCCTCCTCTTTTTAAGGTATGTTTAAAAAATTATTTGTGATGTTTTCCTCTTTTGTTTCATGCGTTTTGCAACGTTTTTAAGCTGACAAATTCATTGGCTTTTTGAAATTTACTGCTGCCGTTTTGCGTTCTGTAATTTAGAGTGTCAACGTAGGAACGAATACTGTCCGCTCCTTTTTTCATACCGCCTGAACCGTCCGAAAAGATCCGCTTTGTTACATCGGAAAAAATCCCGCTGCCCATTTTTAACACATCGCTTGTGGTGCGACTCTTAGAGGAAAGTTTCTCGGTAAAATGCGTTCCGTCGCGATATATCCGAGCGTTTCCCCTAGCAAATCTGCTGTTGCCGATTTTTGTTTCGGTGCCGAAATTAGACACGTCAACAAAAGAATTATCCTGTTTGGATATGGTTGCGGTCATCGACTGACCATTTTGTATAATTTCTCGATTCGTGCGCTGAAAGAGGCTGCTGCCCCAATTAACCGCGCCGAGCATCCCGGTAGAAGACATAAAGCCTCACACCTTCCATGGAAAAACCTTCTACACGCTCTCATAATAGCATAAATATAACAAAAAATCCAGAATTATTTGTTTAAAAGTTTGCTAAAAGTTTGCGGGGGGTTCACCTAAAAACATACTTGACAATTGCGTCGTGTCCATTTTATTATTTAAAAAATTGGGAAAGAGGGACGTAACGTGTTGCTTGGATATTTTATAATGGTGCTGATATTTCTTATCTTGCGTTTCTTTTATCATATTCTGCCGAAAAAGAGCTCCAACGAAAAACTTACCATCGCTGTAAAAAAAGATTTCATAAACCTTTATGATTACATAAAAAAAATAATTTTATGCTATCCTAAAGCGATTAAATTTATAATAGCGATTATAGCGACACTTACCGTTTTACAATTTATGCCGTTTAAATTGGAAACTTGGCATGTCATTGAAGACATTCTGTCTACGATTATGTGCGTTTTCTTGACAATTATTTTTGCGCCGCAGGAAAATTCGACCCGGAAAGGATTTCCCGTTGAAATTTTCGGGTTTATATATTCCATCGTATTTTTGTTTTATTGCTCCGGAGCCTTTGTTTTCGATCTCTTTTACGCCAACGACTTTTTTAAGGAAGATATGTGGATTTACGGTTACTGCGTTACGATAATTTCTTACATTATTTGTATGGCGGCTTTACGAGGCTTTATGGAAAGGGAATTATCAAAGGAAGAAATAGTTTTACTTGGTATGATTATGATGGTGACCCTTGAATGTATAACTTATTATGGCATAGGTTTTTTCAGCGGTATAAAATGGTATGATCCCGCAGATTATGAAACAAACATTTTCGGAAGTGTCACAAGCGTTATAAATCAAGGAATATACGTCGCTTCCCAAAGTCAGATACCTGAAAGGACACCGATGGAAGTATGGGGTAACATCATGTTAAACGGAACGGATGCGCTATCTATTACCGCTGTTTTAGGATATATGGCGCAAAAATTTATGTCAAAGTAACGGAATAAAATGCGAGTTACTATTCACGGAACTCTCCCCCCTCTATGAGGTGGGCAATAAAAGGAAATAGTAACAAATGCAAATTGATTTTATTTTCAGTTTTTAGGGGTTATCTTGCGTTAATTCGGAATTATATGTATAATGCTAGTGTAAGCTAATAATTCCGATTATTATAACAATGCTAAGATGTCCCCCACCTCTTAGGTGGTGGTCTAAACGTGAGGCAAGCGGGAGTTTAAATCTCCCACCTCACGCAAGCATTGTTGAAATGCTGACGAACGTAATTTTTTCTTCTAACGAAGAAAAAATACTGAATTAAGGCATTTTAAAAATTATGAAATGGAGAATTCTTATGAAAAAAATCGCCGTTTTGGGATCTACCGGATCAATAGGGACGCAAACTCTGGATGTTATAAGAAAAAATCCCGATAAATTTAAAGCCGTTGCTCTTGTCGCTAACAATAATCATGAAAAACTCTACGAACAAATTAAAGAATTTCAGCCCGAATACGCTGTTATAGCA
>JAFXOC010000050.1 GCA_017529085.1 Selenomonadaceae bacterium
AGGTGCTTTTTTATGTAAAGATTACTATTTTTTCATGCTCCTATGTAGATATTTCAAGGGATTAAACGTATTTTTTCGATGGGAAAGTTGAGTAAAAAACACGCAAAAAACGGCATTTACCGAATTGCTAAATCGTTAGAGCCCTACGACTGCGAGAGGCAAGAATCTCTCCCACTCCGCCAGGTTGTAAGCGTTCCGAGCGTCGAGTTTTTCGGTGCTCGGTTATTTTTTGCCGTTTTGTACACTTTTTGGACACTTTCTTCCCAAATTATCGCTACTGCGTCATTATAGCAACTTTACTTTTTCGGTAAACAAAAAAGTTTTTGAAGGAATTTTTAAATTCTTGTCGAAATGTACTCCAGGGAAAGTTGTTCGATTATTTGTATGATTTTCCTAAACCCAAAAGTAACGGGAGGATTTTATGGTTAATTTAGCTAGTTTGAAAGAGTCAGACGCGGAAGTGTACGACTGTATAGAAAAGGAACTTCATCGCCAGCAGGATAAGCTGGAGCTCATCGCTTCCGAAAATATAGTTTCCAAGGCGGTTATGGAAGCGCAAGGCAGCGTCCTCACCAACAAATACGCAGAAGGATACCCCGGCAAACGTTATTACGGCGGCTGCGAGTTTGTGGACGTTGCGGAGACTCTTGCGATAGAGCGGGCGAAAAAACTTTTCGGCGCGGGATTTGTAAACGTACAACCTCATTCGGGCGCTCAGGCCAATACCGCCGTATACTTTGCTTTGCTTGAACACGGCGATGCGGTGCTTGGCATGAATTTAAACGATGGCGGGCATTTGACTCACGGCAGCCCCGTAAACATTTCCGGAAAATATTTTAATTTTGTCTCATACGGCGTTGATAAGGAAACGGAGCAAATTGATTACGATGCTCTCGAAAAACAAGCCGAAGAAGTAAGACCGCGCCTAATCGTAGCGGGAGCTTCCGCGTATCCCAGAATCATAAACTTCCCAAGACTATCCGAAATAGCAAAAAAAGTCGGCGCATATTTAATGGTGGATATGGCGCATATTGCGGGACTCGTTGCAACGGGAATGCACCCGTCTCCAATGCCGTACGCTGACGTTGTAACCACCACCACGCATAAGACGTTAAGAGGACCAAGAGGCGGCATGATTCTTACCCGCGATCCGGAGTTCGGCGCAAGATTCAACAAAGCAGTGTTCCCCGGGATTCAAGGCGGTCCTTTGATGCACGTCATAGCGGCAAAGGCAGTGGCTTTAGGCGAAGCGTTAAAACCCGCATTTGCGGTGTACGCAAAAGACGTGGTAATGAATGCGGCAGTTTTGGCGGATACGCTGTTGAATCAAGGCTTCAGGCTTGTTTCGGGTGGCACGGATAATCATCTCATGTTGGTTGACCTCACCAACAAAAAAATCACGGGCAAAGTTGCCCAAAACGCCCTTGACGCGGTAAACATCACCGCCAACAAAAATACCATTCCTTACGAAAAACTATCTCCTTTTGTGACGAGCGGACTTCGACTTGGCACTCCCGCGCTGACCAGTCGCGGCTTTACAAAAGAGGACATGAAGGAAGTCGGCGAAATTATCGCGCTCGTTCTTAACGATGTTGAAAACAAAGATAAACAAGAAGAAGCTAAAGAAAGAGTAGCGGCTTTGTGTAAAAAGCATCCATTATACGAATAAACCAACAAACAAAATACCCGGGAGTCCAGAGGGCACTGCCCTTTGGCGGGTCAAGGGCAGTGCCCTTGCGGGTGCAGGGCAGAGCCCTGCCGGGGTTTGGGGCATCGCTCCAACAATAGAAAAAGAGATGAAGAGATGAGTAATTTAGCTGTAGGGATAGTGGGATTGCCCAACGTAGGCAAAAGTACGCTTTTTAACGCCATAACGAAGGCGGGGGCGGAGGCTGCCAATTATCCCTTTTGCACCATAGAGCCGAATACCGGCGTGGTAGCGGTGAAAGATCCGCGGCTTGACGTGCTTACAAAGATGTATTCGTCCAAAAAAACGATACCTGCGACCGTGACGTTTTCGGATATAGCGGGGCTCGTGAAGGGCGCATCTAAAGGCGAAGGTTTGGGAAATCAATTTTTGGGGCATATCAGGGAGGCGGACGCGGTAGCGCACGTTGTGAGATGCTTTGAGGATTCCAATGTGACCCATGTGGAAGGCTCCGTGGATCCTTTACGGGATATTTCGATAATAAATACGGAACTGTGTCTGGCGGATTTGGAAGTGGTGGATAAAAGACTCTCGAAACTTGAAAGGCTCTTAAAATCCGGCAGTAAAGAAGCGAAAGCGGAGGACGCCCTTTTAAAGAAGATAAAGGCAGCCCTTGACGAGGGCAAAGCGGCAAGAAGTGTGGAACTTAGCGAGGACGAAGAAGTTTTGCTCTCCTCCATGAACCTTTTGACGAAGAAGCCCGCTTTATACATTGCAAACGTCTCTGAGGACGAAGCCGCAACGGGCAACAAATACACGGAGGAAGTAGAGAAATTCGCCGAATCGGAAGGCAGCGAAACCGTTATCATCTCCGCAAAAGTGGAGTCGGAGATAGCGGAACTGGACGAGGACGAAGCGAAGGAATTTTTATCCGACCTGGGTTTAAAGGAGTCCGGTTTGGACAAGCTTATCCGCGCGGCGTTTTCGCTTTTGGGGCTTATGACATTTTTAACGGCGGGACCCGACGAATCTAGAGCGTGGACGATAAAGAAGAACACCACGGCGCCGAAAGCCGCTGGCAAAATCCACACGGACTTTGAAAAAGGTTTCATCCGCGCCGAAATCGTAAGCTACGACGATTTAATATCCGCCGGTTCCGTCGCCGCCGC
>JAFXOC010000478.1 GCA_017529085.1 Selenomonadaceae bacterium
CGCCGGAATAAAGAGGGCGTAGGATATATCGCCCCCTCTGACGGCGGGGAATGATACGGGCAATCCCTCTTTTTTCATGGATCGCTCAACATTGTGCCTCCATTCAAATTGATGTTGGAGAGTGGGATTGGCGTCCTTATGTACTTCTTCCCAATCTTGTTGTCGGTATTCTAGGTTTCTGATTTATAAGGAGGGTTTGATATGCATCGCAAAGTACTTTGTTTCTTTATCATTTGTGCAATTGTATTTATGTTTTCTTCTTGTTCCTTGAGTTATTCGTGTGAAGGTTTTGAGAACTGGTTCGCAAGTCTTGCAACGTTTGCTTCTCTAACTAACAAGCGTTTCCTCGAAAAGGATTTTCTAACAGATTATCCATATAAAGACGGCTCTTTCAATTATGATCTTTATCATCCTTCGCTTTTTTCAAAAGTTGTCGAAAGATCATTTATTTGGTTGAGTTATGATGACGAAGAAACCTATCAACATGCAAAACAATCTCGTTTTGATAACCGCATAGATACAATAGAATCATTTGATGGAACAGAGGCTTTCGGTTTTTCCTTTTTCATGAATTATTATTCCTATGATGATTCGGAAAAGCCAAATAAAGAAGACCTTTTCTCGATACAATTTACTGCTTTTGGCTTTAACGACGAAACACAAACACTAGTTTTCATTGGTTTTGGTTGCGATCAACCCCAAAAGGAACCGAAAAATGAACTTGCCAAAACTGACTTTCCCGCATTTTTGACCCATTATTACAGCGAATGGTTCGACTGGGATGCCGGCGTTGGATACACCGCTTCTGAAGCAAATGCTGATTAACCCCCTTAGACACTCTAAAAAACACTTTTCTTTACGATCTTTAGAAATTCACAATCCGCGCCTCATGGATTGCATTTTCAATTAAATTCTTGGAATCCAAAGTGGATGTCAGTTAGGACAAAAAGGAGATGGACATGGTATTTAACTTCGATGCTATAAGTAAAGTAAAAGAGTTTGAAAACTCGTTATTACAAGCAATAAAGCAATCTGATTGGTATAATTCTATCTCAATTGAATGCAAAAAAAAGAAAATGAATATATTAGCAAAAATTGAAATTGATGGAAATACAAACTATCATTCGTCAGTAAATATTGCTATTTTAGATGAAAATGGGATATTAATAAAAGAGAATGATGAACCTAATTGTTCACTGTTTATATATGAAACAGTTTGTTATTCTCACAAAAATAAAATTGTTGCTGTCGACTTACTCAGTGAAAGTGATTTTATTCAACAAGAAAAAGAATTATTAAAAATAATCAAAGCATTATAATTAACCACTAAGCGTTTTGATAATTCGATTCATACCCAAAGCATTTGGCACTCTGACGGGTGCTTGATATATACAAGCGCGGCGCTCTGCGCCGGGAATTCCGTGGGTTCGACCGGAACGGTCGTCTCCGCCAACAACAGGGGCGCGCACTCTTTCGGTGCGCGCCCCTGGTGTTGGCGGAAGCGGAGAGAGTTTGTACGAACACAGATTTTTATTGTAGGCAGTCTTTTTTACGGACTGCCTTATTACTTGTATAACGCTTTCTTGCGAGATTTTATACTTCGTATAATCTTCGCAGAAATTGTACGTTATCGTTACGCTGTCGTTATCCAAAATGACCTCTCGGATAAAGGTTTTCACTATCAGTTTGCGGACGGACATTTCCTGTATATCTCCGCAAATAACGGCGTTCAGATAACTTTCGATTTTCTCGACGGTCAGGAACGTATAATTCCTTTGCCGCTCTTGCCCAATATCGAAGTCGAGTCCCGCTATCTTTGCTTCGAGTTCTTTCAAACGAATTTTCGTTTGCTCGGTGATGATACCTTGCTCGATAGCGGCGATCAGATTTTGCGACGCTTTCAAAGCGTTTTGCCTTTGCACTTCAAGGCTCTTTATGTTCGTGTTCTTTTTGCTCTCGGTTTCGTGTATCTTATTGAGCGTTTCGGCTATGTATCTGACGACACCTTTATCCGCAAGCAGCGACCACGTTGTATTTATGACTGTATCTTCAAGCCATTGTTTCTCAACGGCTTTTAGTTTACAAGGGTGCTGCTTCCGGCGTTTCGCAAGACAGGAATAATAGTAGTAAATCGCTCCCGACTTAATCGTTCCGCTTTCTCCGACCATCAGACGTTTGCAATCTCCGCAGACGAGTTTGCCCGAAAGGATAAAATCGAATATCTCTTTCTTTCTGCCCGGCGCGTGTTGGTTCTCACGGTGAATATCTTGGACTTTCTGCCATAGAACATCGTCTATGATAGCGGGATAGATATTGTCGTAAACGACGTTGCCGTGCTTTATCTTGCCGTTATACTTGGTATTCGCAAGGATTTTATATATCTTCTTGTCGGTGATATAAAGCCCTTTCTTGGTGCGGATACCCCTTGCTTTCAGGTCGCTTGCCAAAGTAACCGCCGTATATCCCTGCGAATACTTCGTGAAGATTTCTCGGACGATTTCTCCTTCTTCGGGGTTGATAACGTTCTTTTTGTCCACGACGTCGTATCCGTATATAATAGGTCCACCCGTGTATTGTCCTTTCCGATAACTCTCGTTCAAGCCACGATGTACCTTTTGGGAAAGTTCCGCCGAGTAGTATTGGTTCATACCTTCGAGCAAGCTTTCAAGGATAATCCCTTCGGGGCTATCTGGTATGTTCTCCATCGCCGACAATAACTTGACGCCGTTCTCTTTCAGCGTGTGTTTGTGGATAGTCGTTTCGTACTTATCACGGGAAAAACGGTCTAACTTATAGACAAGAACGTAATCCCATTGCCGCTTGTTGCTATCCTTAATCATACGTTGAAAATCGGGGCGTAAATCGTTCGTCCCCGTCATCGCTCGGTCGATATAAGTGTCAACGATTAAAATGTCGTTATTCTTGGCGAAGTCCTGACAAACGCGAAGTTGCCCTTCGATAGACTGTTCGGTCTGGCTATCGCTGCTGTAACGTGCGTAGATAACTGCTGTTTTCATAACTCTTTTTGCTCCTTTTATTATTTTTTGTCTTTCGACGGAAAACCGATCAATCCGATTTTGGCGAACGCGACAAGGGAAAAAGTAAAAAATATTGGGAGATGTCTTGCCTTTTGAAAGTTCTCACTATATTTTTTACCCCTTGCCACGGCTCGATTTGTTGTCTGTTACCTTAAAGGTTTCAAGACCGAAATCGGATAGGCTTTCCAACGAGAAAGAAAAAAGCGTTATGTTTCTTGCTCGTCAGCAAAAAGATTACGAGTTAAAGTCGCAAGATTATTGCGAGTTATAGAAAAAATATGAAAAAATATTTTTGAAGTCGAAAGAAACCTGCGAGTTTGCCTTTTAGACTGTGGAAAAACAGTAGGAGGCAGACTTATGGAAAACGGTAAAAAAGAAACAAAAGAAAAAGAGCGTGAAGTTTACGCTATCGGTCGTCCGAGTATAGAGAAACTCCCAAAGGACGAACAAAAAGCGTTCTTTCTCACTCTTTTGCGGTGTGCAGTTGACTTTTACAAAGAAAAGTCGAATAACTCATAAATCTTTATTGGGCGGTATGTTATAAATTTGACTTATAAGTAAAAATAGCGTATAATGATAAGTGCCAAATTCGGGTTGCGGTTTGCCGCAATCTTCACTTCAAAGACTTCTTTTAGAAGGCATTATAAAAAGATCCCCAAAGGGAAAACCTTGAACATAGGTAGAAACACAATCTATCGTGTTTACAACAAGGTTTCCGTTTTGCGTCTTTTCGTAGTGCCGAAACATTTGAAGTGAACGAGTTTGGCGACTTATACGATAGATGCGTGTTTTCTATATTTGCCGTCTTCGTATGAGGGCGGCATCTTATTTTTATCAGTATCATTGC
>JAFXOC010000479.1 GCA_017529085.1 Selenomonadaceae bacterium
ATCCCGAACTGAAAAAGAATATCGAGGAATGTGAAGCTGACATAGAGGACATCAAGCAGGAGGATTTGGGGAAATCCAAAGACATCATAAAATTCAGCATTCACGGCGGGAATACGCCGCAGGAGGACATCGAAGAAAAACGGCAAAAACTCATTGCCAATTTGGAAAGCCGTATCGCGGGCGATTCCTTTGAGCTTCGCAACATGGACAGAGCATTGGACAGAGTAAGAAGCGATGAGCATTTTCCCGTCATCGAGGCGTATTATTTCGAGAAATGCGCTATCGAAGATATTACAGAACGACTGCATTATAGCGACCGCACCATAAATCGCCATCGGAAAAACCTTGTAAACATTATCTGCGATGCCCTTTATGGAGCGGATAACACGCATTAGAGACTGTCCATTTTCAGTGTCAAAAAGTTGTCCTTTTTCGGTGTCCTTTTTTGTGTTATACTATGCCCGTGGAAAATTGCGCCTAAAATTAGACGCATACAAAACGGAAAACAAAGCATCGCTTGCGGGCGGTGCTTTTTCTTTTGCTGGAAAGGAGGCGGGGCGGCGTGACACGGATAATTTGCGACAACCATAAATGCAGATATAACCAAGACGAGGAATGCACGGCGGCTACCATGCATTATGCAGATAGATTGTGCCGGACATTTCGCCGTATCCGCACCGAAGATGTTATGCAGCCGGAAAACCGAGCGAGATGCGAAAAGCGCGGCGGCAAATATAAATCAAGCGGCGGGCGGGTCTTAAAGTAGAAAATGCGAAGTTGCATTTGACGCTTGCAAAAAATCCGTCAAACCTTATGAACAAAGGCTTGACGGATAGAAAATATTTTAGAATAAGTATTGACAAATTCCTTCTTTCTTGATATAATAATACTTGAAAGGAGGAAATGATTATGCTTAAAAAATTCGCTGAATGGTTCAGACAACATGAGCCGCTTATAACAGCACTCATCAACTTTGCAACGGCGATGGTTCTACTGTTTAAGGCGGCTCGCTGAATTAAAACTTTATAGCGTCTGGAGGGTTTAAGCCCTCCTCCCCTTAGGGGGATTATAGCATAGTCATAAACAATATGCAAAACATAATTTCTCACGCCGCTTTCATTATCGCCGTTGCTGCCTTTGTTGCAGCGCTATTGAAATGAGAGGCGGTGCGCGCCCCGGCGCAGGTAGACCATTGACCGCGGGTGTTGTAAGGAAACAGAGGCAGACGCGGGCAACCGATGACGAGTGGCAACTCATCAACGCATTCGCCAAGCTTGTTAAGCATGGTGACCGCAAGGCGTGTGAAGCGTTCCTTGCTAAGCACGAACAAACCAAATACCGTTTAAAGGCATTTGCAAAATACGCAAGTGCCTTTTCTTTTGCTTGTTTTTACGGAGAAAGCGCGAATGTTAGAGTTAAACAAAATTTACAATATGGATTGCCTTGAAGGTATGAAAGAAATAGAGGACGGCTCTGTTGATATGATACTTTGCGACTTGCCTCATGGGACAACCGAAAATAAATGGGATATTCGCATACCGTTTGAGCCGTTATGGGAGCAGTTTAAACGCATAACGAAGAAAAACGCGGCTATATGCTTGTTTTCGCAAATGCCTTTTGGCGCGGAGCTTATAATGAGCAATAGAAAAATGTTTCGTTATGAGTGGATATGGCAAAAGACTTCTCCCGTTGGATTTTTAAACGCTCACAAAATGCCGTTAAGAGCGCACGAGAATATTTTGATATTTTATCAAGCGTTACCGACATATAACCCGCAAAAGACGCAAGGCAAGCCGTATATAAAGACTCACGGACATTCTAATAATTACGGAAAACAAAGAAACGATTCATTTATTACAAGTTATGACGGTATGCGTTTTCCCGTAGATGTGCAAAAATTCAAAAGTTTAGCTAATACGGCTACAAACAAAACCCATATTCTTCATCCAACGCAAAAGCCGACCGATTTATGCGAATATCTCATAAAAACCTATACCAACGAAGGTGAAGTTGTTTTTGACGCTTGCATGGGAAGCGGTACAACGGCGGTTGCGGCTATAAATACGAACAGGCGGTTTATCGGTTTTGAACTTGACGCAGGTTATTATGAAATAGCGTTAGGACGTATTGAGAAAGCAAGGGAAAGTTTATTTGCTATAAGTTGAAAAATCCCCGTAACACTAGGATTTATGCGGTGTTGCAGGGTAATTTTCTTATAAATAATGCTTGACGAATACACAAAATTTGTATATAATAAAATCATCAAATGAAAGGAGGCGATGCCTATGATAGACGCAAACACACAATGGGTGATTACAATCACAATAGCAATTTTTCAAATTATAATCCCGATTGTGTGGCAAATCGCTTGGCCGAGTCTACGGCGTAAAATGGAGGCAAAGAAAAAGCCCCATCCTAAACGTAGGCGCGTGAGACGTAAACGCTAAGGAAGGAGCAAAGCAAGGAGGGCGAACGCCTTCCTTGCCCCATATTATAGCATAGTTAAACCGCTGAATGCAAGGGGGTTGTATTATGAATTTTATCCGCAACCATTTGTTGGACATGATGTTTTTATGTACAGTTATACTTATTGCTTCTACTCTCGTTTGGGAATGGAGCAATGTTAAATCCTTTATAAGCGGGGGCGTTGTTGCGGTATGGTTGACATTGAGGGTAACAAAATCAAAACGGTACGTATCAAAGCAGGGTTAAATATTAAAGAGCTTGCCGAACTATTAAACGCTCCATATCGCACGGTACAAGAATGGAACGCAGGGCGGCATTTACCGCCTGAGTGGATGCAACGGCTGATAATTGAAGAAATAGAGCGGTGTACAACAAAATAAGCAAAAGAAAGAGCATTATGCAACATTTGTATAATGCTCTTTCTTTTGCTTATTTTGTGATTGAAAACGTATTCTTTTGCTTACACGATTGGTTCGTAGGTACTTCCAGAGGGGCGGCGGCTATGCGGTCGTCTTTCGAGCCCGGCGATTGGCTAGGTGTAAAAAAATAAATTCGCTTAATTAATTTTTTAGGGGTCGGCCAGCGGAAAATTACTATAGAACGCCACAAAGAAAAATTTTGAAAAAACGATTAAATTTTGGGGGTGAAAATCGCAATGTTGGTCAAGGGGAAGGTCAAGGAGATTGCCGTCAAGCAGAAGGACTTGGCGAT
>JAFXOC010000480.1 GCA_017529085.1 Selenomonadaceae bacterium
GGGTATGAAGTGAATAATAAGATTTTCCTATAATTCTTTGTTTTTTTAATTATTGCCTTTTCACGGCGGTTTTTTTGTGTTATGATACAAAGGTTGAAATACGTACAGGAGGAATTTATGCCTGCAATAACTTATGAAATTATCCATCAAGACAAAAATACAAACGCTAGGGCTGGAATTTTACATACGCCTCACGGAAGTTTTTTAACGCCTATATTTATGCCCGTCGGCACAAAAGCTACGGTAAAGGGCGTGTCACCCGAAGAATTAAAGGATTTAGGCGCAAGGATTGTGCTTTCAAATACATACCATCTTTTTTTAAGACCCGGGGCGGAGCTTGTAAGGGAAGCTGGCGGACTTCATAAGTTTATGCACTGGGACGGCGGTATCTTAACGGACAGCGGCGGTTTTCAGGTTTTTAGCTTAGGGGAACTAAGAAAAATCAAAGAAGAAGGCGTAACGTTCCGCTCGCATATAGACGGCTCGAAACAATTTTTATCCCCCGAAGTTTCCATGGAAGTTCAAATGGCGTTAGGCGCAGACATCGTCATGGCGTTTGACGAGTGCATACCGTACCCCGCAGATTATGAGTACGCAAAAGAATCTACGGCAAGGACTGCTCGTTGGGCAAGGCGTTCCAAAGACGCTATGACGGCGAATAATCAGGGACTTTTCGGAATAGTTCAAGGCGGGATGTACGAGGATTTGCGAAGACAGAGCGCAAAAGAATTGGTTGAGATGGATTTCCCCGGTTACGCAGTAGGCGGTTTAAGCGTAGGCGAACCGAAGGAACTTATGTATGAAATGCTTCAAGTTTCAACATCGGAGCTGCCGGAAAATAAGGCTCGTTACTTGATGGGCGTAGGGACTCCCGATTACTTTATAGAAAGCGTAATGCGCGGAATAGATATGTTTGACTGCGTATTCCCCACAAGAGTCGCCAGAAACGGTATGGCGATGACTCACACAGGAAGAATCGTAATTAAGAACGCTTGTTACGAACATGACCATAATGTATTGGAAGAAAATTGCGATTGTTACGCTTGCAGAAACGGTTATACGAGAAGTTATATAAGACATCTTTTCCGTTCGGACGAAATGTTTGGCTTAAGGCTTCTCACTCTTCATAATCTAAGATTTTTGCAAATATTTATGAAAGAAATGCGAGAAGTCATACTAGAAGATAAATTCTTAGAATTTAGAACCAACTTTTATGTAAACAATCCAAACCTACAACCAAAACAATAACCAATTAATAAAGTTTTTTCTCTCTCTTTTTCTTTGCTTCTTTCTTTTTCTCTCTCTTTTTTACAAAAAAGAGAGAGAAAAAGAAAGAAGGAAGCCGAACTTTGATGTGAAAGGGAAGTGTAGATATGTCGGGAGATATGATGGCGGGGCTTATGACGTGGGGTCCTGCGCTTTTAATGGTGTTGATGTTGTATTTTTTGTTGATAAGACCGCAGAAGAAGGCGCAAAAGAAGAGGAACGAGATGCTTGAGAAGCTAAAGCGCGGCGATAAGGTTATTACGATTGGCGGGCTTTACGGAACTATTGTGGATATAAGCGAAAAGCAGGTTAAACTGTCGGTAGAAGGCGGCGTACGGCTTGAATTTGCTCGTTCCGCAATAAGCGCAAACATAACCGAGGACGGGGAAGAAACTTGAGTATTCAGGAAGAAAAAAGGGCGTTACGGGAAAAGATACGCGCAAAGAGATTGGGAATACCCGTAAAAATGCGGGAGCATTTAAGCGAAAAAATGCTTGCGGAGCTTTCAAGGGAATCTTTTTTTCATACGGACGAGTATGTTTTTTTGTATGCGTCCATGCCCGAAGAAGTGCAGCTTTACGGACTTATTCGCTTTATGCTCGATACTGAAAGAAAGATTGCTATTCCTTCAATTAAAGGAAAAGGCGAGATGGAAGCCGTGGAGCTTTCGTCGGGAATGGATTTAAAGCAGGACGAATTCGGGCTTTTGACGGTTGCAAAGGATAAAAGAAAGATTGTGCCGCCGGAAGCTATCGGACTTGTTATAGTGCCGGGAGTAGCGTTTTCCGAAGAAGGACATAGATTAGGCATGGGCGGCGGGTATTACGATAATTTTTTGAGGGATTCTGCGCCTCATGCGTATCGCGCGGCACTTGCCTTTGACGTTCAGTTGCAAGATAAAATCCCAACGGAAAAACACGATGAAAAGGTTGATTATATAATAACGGAATCTCGCAGTATTGCTGTAAAGAAAGGATGAATGCTTTGCAAAGACAGCATACCATAAAATTATTATCATGTGTTTTTATAATTGTGGCGGTATTCTTTATCTTTGTGTCCCCGCTGGCGCATTCAATTCGTCAGGGATTAGACCTTCAAGGCGGCACTCATGTGGTTTTGGAGGCTGAGGATACGGAAGAAGCCAAGGTCAACGACGACGCTATGGGGCGCGTTGTTAAGATAATGGAAAAACGCGTAAACGAACTTGGATTAACGGAGCCTATTATACAGAGGGAAGGCGAAAGACGCATTATCATCGAGCTTCCGGGTATAAAGGATCCGGACGCCGCCATTAAAACCATAGGCAAAACGGCTGTATTGGAGTTTAAGGACGAAGAAGGGAACACCGTATTAACGGGCAACGACTTAAAAGACGCTCAAGCGGCGACCAATCCGCAGGGCGGCGGTCATGTGGTACATCTTGAGTTTTCAGATGAAGGCGGTAAGAAGTTTGGAGAGCTCACATTAAAAAATGTTGGGCGCACTATTTCCATATTGCTTGACGGCGAAGTGTTGACAGCGCCTAACGTAAGAGAGCCTATCATGGGCGGGCGCGCAGAGATTTCCGGGCAGCGCACATTGGAAGAGGCGCAGCAGCTTGCGGTGCTTTTACGAAGCGGCGCGCTTCCCGTTAAGGTGAATATAATCGAAACCAGAACGGTAGGACCTTCTTTGGGGCAAGATTCCAAGGATAAGAGCGAATTTGCGTTTGCGGTTGGTATCGGAGCGGTTCTGCTCTTTATGCTTTTGGTATATAGAGTGCCGGGCATTATAGCGGACGTTGCGCTTATGGCGTATACGATGTTGCTCTTATTCGTGCTTAAAATGCTGGACGCTACGTTGA
>JAFXOC010000481.1 GCA_017529085.1 Selenomonadaceae bacterium
AGATGAGGCGCCCCGATACCCGCGAGAGTGTTGAAGCGCTTTTAAGCAAACTTCGGCGGGAAATTCAGGGAGTTACAATCAGAACTACTTTTTTGGTGGGATTTCCCGGAGAAACCGAAGAAGCTTTTGAAAATCTCGTCGATTTTGTAAAGGAGCAAAAATTCGATAAAGCCGGAGTTTTCTCTTTTTCCAAAGAAGAAGGCACTAAGGCGGCAGCCATGCCGGACGAAGTGTCCGACGAAGTTAAAGAGGAGCGGTATCATCAATTAATGAGTGTCCAAGGAAAAATTTCAGAAACGGTAAATGAATCCATTGAGGGAAAAATTTTTGACGTATTGATCGAAGGGGTAAACGAAGCCGAAAACGTAGCCATAGGTCGTTCTTACAGGGAAGCGCCGGAAGTTGACGGCAGCGTATACATTGAAAATGCAGGCAACCTTCAAGAAGGCGAAATAGTAAAAACTAGGGTGTTGCAAGGGTTTGCCTATGATGTGGTCGGGGAAATTGCAAAGGAGGACTTGTGATGAAAAAGATTTTATTGGCGTTTGCGTTGTTGATTATGAATTTGTCTTCCGCCTTTGCGGCTGAAGATAGCGGCAATATGGCGACGGCGGTTTTATATACAAGCCCCGTATATGGGTATACGATTCCTTGTCCAAAAAAGCCAAACATAATTCCCGCAAGCGCGCTTTACGAGGGAGCTAAGGGAGAGGTACTCATCTTTGAAAACGAGGAGTATTTTATAAAACACGCGTGGGTAATAAGGGTAGACGCGTTCAAAGACGAAGATGTGCCAGATTTCAACGAACTTACGGGAGAAACCGGCGCAGAGTACCTTAAAAAGATGAAAAAAAACTACGATGACGTAGGACTTGCGCCGATAGCTGACGACAACGTGGCGTTTTTCGGCGTTACGGCAAAGGAAATTGAAATCGACAGCAACGGCGACGGCAAACCCGATACCATTGCCCAAACCGATCAGCAAACGATGGAGGTATTCTTCCGCACCAAAAAAGGCGGACGTTATCACATTCAACTTATAGACAATCCCGTGCTTCGCGCCGAATCTATGCGCGACTGCCGCTTAGCCGTCACCTTGTTTAAGGATTAAAACGCCATCAAATCCATATTTTTTCGTTTCATATCCATTGAAGTGTGTACGTAGCGATTTAATGTGATATTTACGCTGGCGTGACCTAATATCGCGCTTAAGCATTTTATGTCAAGCCCTTTTTCCACCCATTTCGTTGAAAAGGTATGTCTTAGCGAATGAAAGCCCGCTTCTTCTATATCGCAGGCGAATAATACGGTTTTAAAACGATTTTGCATTGTGCGCGGTTCCATATATTTGCCGCTCCTACCCGTCAAAAAAACCGCGCCGTTTCTTTTTGCTCTTTTAAGACGCGCGCATAGTTCGTCCGGAATGGGTATTATTCTTTTCGAGCGTTCGGATTTTGGCGAAGTCAGTATGATTTTTGTTTTTGAGTTTTTTGAATCGTTGCAACTGATCCGTTGCATGGTTCTTCGTACATAAATTAATTTATCGTCAAGCGAAATATCATCCCATGTGAGGGCGCAAAGCTCGCCTATTCTCATTCCGGTTTCTAAACTAAGAAGAATTCCCAAATCCGTTAAATTGTCGCTTCTTTTCAAATAATTTCGTAAACGTCTTTGCTCCGTATCGGTAAATACTCGTAGTTCCTGTTGGTTTTGCTTTACTTTTATGTAATCCAAAGTATAGCCGACATCATATTTGCGGGAAATAGCATAAATTCGCAAACGCTTCAGGACGCGAAGAATTTCCGCCACAGTTTTTGAGGAAAGCGCTGTTCCGTCTTTCTTGCCGTGTCTCATTAATGCGGAACAAAAATCGGCAATATCTGCGTCCGTAATATCCGCTATTTTTTTTCTGCCTAAAGCGGGATAAATATAACAACGTAGATAATCTTTATATTTTGAAACAGTAGACGGTTTAAGTTGAGGTTCCGTATGGCTCAGCCAATTTGCGCCGATATTTATCAATCTGGCCGATTCATCCGATTTTTTTGTCACATTAATTTTGTGACGACTTCTGGCTATAACCAACTTTTTTACCGTCTCTCTGTATGAGTTTCCGTAAACATATCCAAAAAGAGTTTTACTCTCCGCTTTTCCTTTTACAAACCTACCTTCCCAACGACCATCTTTTCGCAAATAAACATTCAGTCCGCGTCTTGACAATTTAATTCCTCCCATTGGTATATATTAGGTTTTTAGATAATCGACAATCTCTAAAAACTTATTTTTGACGACTCCACGCCCCGAAGGGGCGGGAGTCGTCAGAGAGATTATATGATTTTTTAGCGATACCCAATTGTATATCAATTGCGGATGTTTTGCGAAAATAAAAAACACGCCTCGGAGTTATCCAAGGCGTGTTTTTTATTACACGATACCATGAGCCATCATGACATCCGCAACTTTCTTAAAGGCTGTCATGTTTGCGCCGGCAACCAAATCATCGGGATCTGCGAAAGCTTCTGCGTTCTTCTTTGAAGACTCGTATATGTTCTTCATGATGTTCTTTAACTTTTCGTCAACTTCCTCAAAAGTCCACTGCAAACGCTCCGAGTTCTGCGCCATTTCAAGCGCGCTGGTTGCAACGCCGCCTGCGTTTGCCGCTTTTGCGGGAGCAAAGAGAACTTTGTTGTCCTGGAAGTATTTGATGGCGTCAAGGGTGGAAGGCATATTTGCGCCCTCGCCGACCGCTATAACGCCGTTCGCCACAAGAGCTTTCGCGCTATCAAGGTTGATTTCGCTTTGAGTTGCGCAAGGAAGAGCGATATCGCA
>JAFXOC010000482.1 GCA_017529085.1 Selenomonadaceae bacterium
GAAAAAGGCTTTAGTACGGCTTTTGGATGTTTCAGCGATATTTCCGTTATCGCTCCTACGCTTGGTATTGCCGCCGTTAATCTTTCAAGCGGTTACTACTATGCTCATACGCTCTATGAGTATATCAACAAGAAACATCTCGAAGCGACCATTCAAAGAGTTTTAGAGATTGTCGAAGACTCAAGCAAAGAAGATTTTCAGAAATACGAATATTTCTCCTATGAGTGGGAGGATTGGGGACACGGAAATTACGATTTACGCGATATGCCAAAAGATTTGCCAAAAAAATATAAAAATCTCTACGGCGAACTTTTGGATTACTACACTCATGGCGAAATTGAAAGTTATCGCAGAGCCTACGGCAATGAGATTTTAAATCATTTGTATAATGCTGTGTATAACTATGACGGGAGGTGAGATTATGCCTGCGACAAAATTTATATGTCCAACTGGGCAGGAAGTGCCTATTGAAAAGTGCCTAAAATCTTGCGTTATGAAGGAAAGATGTATGTTCCTACCAACGCTTAGAGCCGTTGCCAATTCTATTGACAGAGGTATTGAAACGGCGACAGTAACGGAACTTTTAGCGGGAACGAGAGAAACCTATCTCAAAAAGACCACGGACTATGCCGTAGACCCTCAAAGCGTACTTTACGCCTTGCACGGACAAGCTGTCCATACCATAAATGAGAATTTTACAAGCGGTGAGATTTTATCGGAAATTCGTCTTAATGATAAAATTACAAGCGGTAAGTTTGACCTTTATGGCAAGATTATCGGTAACGAAGACGGAGTTTTAGGGGATTTAAAAGTCACAAGTTCCTATAAACTTGCCAAAGCATTGGGAATTTATAAGGTTGATGTTCCAACGGGAGAGGTTTATAAAACCGGCGCAAAGAAAGGGCAATCGAAGACCCGCAAAGAATTTCGCTACGATGGAGTACGTCACATTTGGGATTGGGCGGTGCAGCTTAACTATTACAGACTACTATTGGAAAAATCCGGCTTTGAAGTTAAGCGGATGTATATTCAAGCTATGTGTCGCGACAATAGCTTACGCACGGCTTCGGAGCGAGGGATTAACAAGACTATCTATATCATTCCGATTTACCGCATCAGCGACCATTGGCTGATGCGGTATTTTAATAAAAAAGCATCGCACCTAAATTACTATTTGAATAGGAAGAAACTTCCACCGCCTTGTTCTTTGAAAGAAAATTGGAACGGACGAAAGTGTTTGGATTATTGCCCCGTGAAGGAACATTGTCCGCAAGCTAAAGCTATGATGGAACTTTTGAATACTGGCGTACATAGAGAAGCGATAAGCTGAAACAAAAAAACAGGCGGCGTTATATTATGGCAAAAGTAAATGAAGAAACACAAAGCATTACAAAAATTGATTCAAACGGTTATCTGCCGTTAAAAGAATTTGATTTTAACACAGTCGTTTCCGAAGAAATGGATGGCTTAAACACGGTATTTGAGCGTATAAAGATGCCATCGGGCGGCACTACGCTATTTCAGCTGCCCGAAGACGATACCGATGAACCGAGCTTTGTGAAAGAATTTTCCGCTGTCATTCTTTACCATCACCCAATTCGAGCCTACTTTAAAACGAAATTTACAGGAGCAACGAACCCGCCTGATTGCGGAAGTCTTGACGCTGTGAAAGGGCACGGAGAACCCGGCGGCGATTGCAGAAATTGCATATACAACGATTTCAACACGGGAGAAAACGGAGCTAAGGCTTGCAAGGAACGTCAAAGGCTCTACCTTCTCCGTGAGGGAGAAATCTTTCCAATGTTGCTCTCTCTTCCCACTGGTTCTTTGAAGGATTTTAACCGTTATCTTATGCGGCTTCTTACCAAAGGGATTAAGAGCAGCGAAGTGGTTACGAAGTTCTCTTTGATGACGGCTACGAACAAGGGCGGGATTGTTTATGCGAAAGCGAAATTTAGAATGGAACGAAGACTTACGGAGGACGAGTTGCCTTTAGTGAAAAATATTGCCGAAGAGATAAGAAAGGTTAGTGGCAAAGTTGGGCTTGAAATGGCAAATAACGGATTGGAAAATATGCAAACTATAGACTCGGAAAGTATAACGGCATAAATAAAATTTGAGTAATAAAACTAGGGAGCAGTTCGTAAAATCAATTA
>JAFXOC010000483.1 GCA_017529085.1 Selenomonadaceae bacterium
AATCCCCCGCATAATTTCAGACATCATTCCTTCTGCTTCTTTTTCTAAATTCTCTAAATCCGCCAAAATATCTTTCATTTCCCTTAATTCTTTTGGTTTATAAAAATATTTCGTAAAACTGATTTCACAGCCTATTTGCGTTCGGCTCTCATCCACCCAAGCGTCGGGAGCGTATGATAACACCTCGTTTTTCATAAAAGCGTCAATTCCGCCCTCATAGGTAAATGGTATGTTTTCGGTATCTCTAAGTTCTGTATCGGGTTCGCCTTCTATCGGTTTTGCGACTTCGTCTTTTTCAGTGATAAACGGACGAATTTTCTTTAAAACTGCGGCTTTTAATTTTGTGGCTTTGGCAAACGCCGTCCAATCGTCAAGGGGCGTATTTGGCGGAATTTTAGCGAGGGCTTCTTTAACTTCGTTTAATTCTGCGCTTCTCTTAAAAATTGTCGCAGGGATTTCTTTTTCCGGGCAAACTTTTAATCTTAAAGGACGCTCCACTACGATAGACCAATAAGCAAAATCTTCGTTGTTAAAAATTTTGCTGACTTCGCTTTCTTCCATATCGAGAAAAATTCTCGTGATTTCTTTTCTAATATCGGGAGTAAATTCACAGTTTTTCTTTCCCATATTTTTTCGGAGCGGAGATTTCATAGATGTCGCGTCTATAAGTTGAATTTTTCCTTTGCGCTTGTCTTCCTTGCGGTTAGACAAAATCCATACAAAAGTGCCGATGCCGGTATTATAAAACATATTTTCAGGAACGGCGATAATCGCTTCTACCAAATCATTTTCTATCAAATAGCGGCGGGCATTGCTCTCGCCGCTTCCAGCGTCTCCCGTAAATATAGATGAGCCGTTATGAACTTCTGCAATACGACTGCCAAGCGGAGTATTTTTCATTTTTGCCACATTGTTTAATAAAAACAACAGTTGTCCATCGCTAGAGCGCGGAATCATAGAAAGATTTTCTCCGTTTGGCAAATATTTATTAAACCGGGTGTCTAAAATTTCTTTTTTCTTGTTTTCGCCGACCGCCATTTTTTCCGCGTCGGTTTTCCAACTTTTCCCATAAGGCGGATTAGAAAGCATAAAATCAAATTGGCGCGTAGCGTTCGCATCTTGCGAGAGCGTAGAGCCGTAACTAATGTGTTCCGCCTGTTCGCCGTCGCCTTTAAGGAGCATATCCGCCTTAGCGATAGCGTATGTTTCAGGGTTTATCTCTTGCCCAAAAAGATGAATTGAAACTTCCTTCTCTTGATTTTTAGCGAGGTTTATAAGTCTATCCTGCGCGACAGTAAGCATACCGCCGGTGCCGCAAGCTCCGTCGTAACAAGAATAAGTAGCGTTTGTAATTTTGTCCGCCACGGGCAAAATTACAAGATCCGCCATAAGCTCCACCACGTCGCGAGGCGTCCAATGTTCGCCGGCTTCTTCGTTGTTTTCCTCGTTGAAACGGCGTATAAGTTCTTCAAAAATTGTCCCCATACCGTGATTATCAAGTCCCGACAAAAGGAGAATCTTTTTGTAATCGTCTTTATAAATAGGGTTCGGACTAAGATTTATATTCGGAGATACGAATTTTTCAATAACCGCACCTAAAATTCCCGCATCAACCATAGTGTCAATTTGATTGCGAAA
>JAFXOC010000484.1 GCA_017529085.1 Selenomonadaceae bacterium
AGCAAAGAAAGAGAGAGAGAAAAAACTTTAATAAGGGGTTTGTGTGTAGTTGTTAGGTTTTTTTCGATTATTATAAACTATAATGGGAAATATTTCTATATGAAAATGAGAAAATAGGTAAATTTAAACCTTGACGCAATCTTTTGTATGTGATAACTTTTGATTAAAAAGGCGGAAAGGAAGGGTAATCATGCCCATAACGATTGAGTTTTCTCCTGCGGACGTTCAAATAATTAGGCGTATAGCGGAAAAGAACAGGGTCACCATGGCTCAATACATTCATGAACTTACAATAAACGCTATTCATGAAAACGAAGAAATGGAAGAAATTGACCGCCGTTTGGAGCAAGTCAGAAATGGCAAGGTCGTTTTTAAAAGCATGGAAGAACTGGAGGAAATGGAAAATTGAGCATGATTTGTTTTGCCGAGGGCGGTTGGCAAGACTATCTCTACTGGCAAAATACGGATAAAAAGGTCGTAAAGAAAATAAACAATCTTTTGAAAAGCATAGAACGTGATGGAGTTATGCAAGGCGAGGGCAAACCCGAAAAACTAAAACGTCGCATAGGCGTTTACAGTCGCCGCATAGACGATACCAATAGGTTGACATATACGTTTGAAAATTCAATAATCACGGTGATTAAATGCCGCAGTCATTACGATGATAAATAAAAACCCAATCTTAGGCGAAAGCTAAGATTGGGTTTTTTGCTATATCAGCCTTATTCCGCGTTTTCTGAGCGCCACATACATGGTAACGGTTACGAAGGTTTCCACGATAACCGTGGTAATCGCAAGCCCTACACTTGAGAATTGGTAGATTAACGGGATCCCTATGATGAAGTTTACGGCGGCGCTTGCCATCAGTATTCTTGAAAAGAGTTTTTCAAATTGGAACGCCACCATTGTCTGTATGCCGAAAATATTGGAGAGCGCGATAAGGAACGGCAGAGGCGAAATTATCCTTAAAAGTTCCACGCTTTTTATGTATCCTTCGCCCATGATGATGGATACGATCAGGTCTGCAAATATAAACGTCAAGATAAAGAGGAGGAAGGACGCAACGCCCAGTATTTTCGTCGCCTTTTTAAGAAAAGCGATAGCGTCCGGCTTGGAGGTTTTTGAAAGCGCAGAGATATGCGGGAAAATTCCGTTTGATATAGGTCCCATCACACCTTTTATCGCCTGTATTATCTTATACGCCGCGCCGTATAACCCGAGAGCCGCATTTCCCGCGATAAATCCCAGCAAGAAATTGTTGGTGGTTGTGTATAAATTGATGGATACCGTTGACAGAAATATCTCAAACCCGGCTTTTATCTTGCCTATCACATCTTTAAACGTCGGAATTTTAAATATTTGCGGAGACTTTATAAAGAGCATTGCCAATGAGAAAATCCCTGCGAGTAACGGAGGAGACGCAAGAAGGAGCGTCGCTAAAGCCGTATCTTCTTCCGTGTTTACCAACGCAAAGATAAGTATGACGGAGATGGTTCTTGCGATGAGGTTAAATATGGTGATAAAACGCATTTGCTGTATGCCTTGAAAATACCATATCGGAAAGAGCACCGCGCCAAAGAGCGCGGGAGAGGCGGCTATTAGAAGTGTCGTATCAAGCCTTTCCCCCAACAGGAGAGTTAAAGGCGCGCCTACGATTAAAGCGACTAAAAGCAACAGCAATTTTGACGCAAAAATCGCGGAAAATTCTCTCGACAAATCCTTCTCGTCAGCTTTCGCCACGTCTCTAGGCCCCGTCAAATTAAAACCGTAGTCCGTAAACAGCACCCCATACGCCACGATACTTTCAAAAAAGAGAATTTTCCCGTAAGAGGCGGGTCCCAGCA
>JAFXOC010000485.1 GCA_017529085.1 Selenomonadaceae bacterium
GAAAAATATTTTTTTGAAATCCTATGGCGAGGAAATTCCGAGCGACATATTACAAAAATGGGCAATCGCAAATACGCACGGATATGACGAAAAATTTAATAGCGATGCAATCAATCAATGGCATTTATTAAGAGAGCGATACGAAAATAGCGTACCTTTATATCTGTTGTGGAAACGAGGTAAACTGCGCTCTAGTAAAAAAGATGTAAATCCAAAAGCTATAGAATCTCATGGTGAACAGCAGGACATAACTTATCAAATTTACTGCAAAGAAATCCGAGATTCATTACATTCGCAAATCGGCGAAATCAGCGACCAACGCACGAAAATATCCGATAAAGCCGTCAAAGGATATGTGGAGAATATTATAAAAATCCTAGAAGAAATACAGCAAACAATCTCTGTAGAGAACGCATCTCAAAAAACAATTTCTGCAAGACGGATTGTCAGTTACTGGAATGAGGAAACCATATCTCTGCTTCAAAACTACACGCAACTTATAAATAATTCCTCTGACGAGGCTACCGATACCAAAACAAGCATCGAAGCCGTTTTAAAAGACCTATACCCGGTATATAAAAAAGAACTAGGGCGAATAACCGAAACAAGCACGATGGAAGTCAAAGCATCCATTGCCGTTATCAGAAATGAAATCGACCAAGCTCTAAACAAACGGATTTAAACGATACATTGAAGGGAGCATAGAAAATGACGAATTTTGACTTCTTGAAGCAGGAAAAGCAATTTGCGACCTTTGCCGACTCTTGCATTGAAGCGGAGAAGTCTATTTCGGTGAGTCCTGCGCTTTCCGCTTTGGGTGCGCGTAAAAGTGCGGAACTTGCCGTTAAGTGGCTCTATTCCGTGGACGATACTTTGAAAATGCCTTACAAGGATAATTTTTCCGCTCTTGTGTATAATCCCTCGTTCACGGATTCCATTGACGACAAGATTTTAAACTGTCTCCGCTTTATTATCAAATTGGGAAATTTCTCCGCTCACACAAATAAGCAGGTAACATATAAAGAAGCCGTTCTCGCTTTAGCGAATCTTTTTGAGTTTATCCAATTTATTGATTATTGCTATGGCGAAAATTTCGAGGAACGAGAGTTTGACGAGTATCTTCTTGCCGCTGACAAAAATCAATCAGTATCGAATAAAGAATTGGAGAAATTAAAGGAGGAACTTTCTAAAAAGACCGAAGAAAGAGAAGCTATGACGGCAGAGATGACCAATCTCAAAGAGGAACTTAACGAACTTCGTAAGAAAAACGAAGCGGCGCATGAGTTTGCCGTATCTGCCGCCGCTGCCAAAACAGAAGAAGACACTCGTCGCGCCATTATTGATGTTGATCTTAAGGAAATGGGATGGACATTCAAAAAGGATTATAACACAGAAGTTCAAGTTATCGGTATGCCTACGGATTCAGGCGAGGGGCGGGCGGATTATGTCCTTTACGGTGAAAATTATAAACCTCTGGCGGTAGTGGAGGCAAAAAGAACCGGCGTTAGTCCCGAAGTAGGACGCGAGCAAGCGCGTCTTTATGCAGACTGTTTGGAGCAAATGACCGGGGTGCGTCCGCTCATTTTCTATACCAACGGTTATGATACTTGGTTTTGGGACGACACGAACTATGCGCCTCGCAAGGTTTACTCCGTATTTTCTAAACGAGATATGGAGCGTATATTGAATCGCCGTAATCAAAAAAAGCCATTTCGTAAGTTAAACATCAACGAAGAAATCACTAATCGTTATTACCAAAAAGAAGCAATACAAAGGGCTTGCGAAGAATACGGCAAAAATAAACGAAAAGCGTTGTGGGTCATGGCGACCGGCTCCGGCAAGACACGGACGGTTATATCGCTTATTGACGTGCTTTTAGCGCATAATTACATCACCAATATTCTATTTCTCGCCGACCGCATTGAATTAGTGCGTCAGGCAAAAAGAGCATTTACAAAACATATGCCGAATCTTTCCACTTGTAATCTTTTGGAGTGCGGAGACGATAAACCGACCGACAGAGCGATTTTCTCCACTTATCCCACTATTATGAACGCCATTGACGATATGAAAAACGATGACGGGCAAAAACTTTTCACTCCCGCACATTTTGACATTATTATTATCGATGAGGCGCATCGCAGTATTTTCAAAAAATACAGAGCCATTTTCGAGTATTTTGATTCCTTGTTAATAGGTCTTACGGCTACGCCTAAAACCGATGTCGATCACAATACTTATGATTTTTTCGACCTTGAAAACGATATGCCTACATTCGCTTATGAATATGAGCAAGCTCTCAAAGATGGGTATTTGGTTAATTATCACTGTATAGAAAAACTTTACAGCGTTCCCACCGAAGGTATAAGCTACGATAAGCTGTCGGCGGAGGATAAGGAACGCTATGAAGACGCATTTGCAGAGGATGATTCTGTGCCGGAATTTATTCCTTCCTCTGAAATGGATAGAGTATATTTTAACGCCGATACTACTCAGCGAGTAATAACCGAGGTTATGCAAAAAGGTCTTAAAGTTGAGGGCGGCGATAAATTAGGCAAGACTATCATATTTGCAAGAAACCATAATCACGCCGAATTTATCAAAAAGCAATTTGACAAGCTATACCCCGAATACAAAGGCCATTTTGCCCGCGTGATTGACAATAAAGAAAAGTACCGAAAGAGCATTTTAGAGGATTTTGAGAATAAAGATAAATTCCCGCAAATCGCTATTTCTGTGGATATGCTCGACACAGGAATTGACGTGCCGGAAATTCTCAATTTGGTGTTTTATAAGCCTGTGTTCAGTAAAGCCAAATTCTGGCAGATGTTTGGACGTGGCACAAGACTCTGCGAGGATTTGTTCGGACCCGGCGAAGATAAGAAAGAATTTTATATTTTTGACTATATGGGGAATTTTGCTTATTTTGCCAACAATCCAAAAGGAAAAGAAAGCGATGGTGTCGCTTCGCTTACGGAGCTTGTTTTTGCGCTAAAGGTAAACATCATAAAAGAACTTCAGGCGATGGAATATCAAGAACCCGATCTCATAGAGTATCGCAACGAACTGGTGAACGAGGCTGTAAACACGGTTTCCTCGCTAAATCCTTTGCAATTTCAAGTACGGCAAAATCTCGAATATGTCGAGAAATTTTCCGACAAAAAAGCTTTTGAATGTTTGGAGCTTATAACTTCCGAGGAA
>JAFXOC010000486.1 GCA_017529085.1 Selenomonadaceae bacterium
GTAATTTCGCATTCCTTCATCTTACTCTAACCGCCTTCGCCCCGTAATACATTGCGTAATATACGTTTATCCCCGCATTTTTATCCTTTGTCAGTCTCACAAGCTTAAAACACGCCACATATTTAGACTTAGGCTTGTTCTCGTCTAATATTACCTCCGCATAATTCTTCTCCCGCCTAATTTGCTCAATTCTGGCCTCTTCAGCTTTGTGAAAATCCCGAACGTCTCTTATCGCCCCGCCTATCTCAATTGTTGAACCCCATAGCGAAAGAATGACGATAAGACCGATAACTACTTTGGAAACGACATTTTTTGACTCAATCCTGCCATAAAAGCACAGAGCCAAAATAAGAGCAAAGACCAACGAAGCGAGCTTTGCGCGATCCGTATAATATGGAGAACCTATCATGGCGTACATGGATACCAACAGCCCCGTTAAGTATATCAAAAACGGGGAGTCGAAACATTTTCCGTTTGAAAGAAAAGCGAAAATAACGGCGAAAACTAAGGGAAACAATAAATAATTGGGATCAACGAAGAGAGTTGTAATATCGAAAAAATTTTTTACAACGTCAACCTCAAGCCCTCCGCCTTCAATGGACATTCTCCTGAAATTTCCGGGAGCGAGGAGCAAAAAAGCCACGCCTAAGATACCACCCGCAAGAGCCGACCACGCCCATTTAAAAATACGGTTGCATTTCTTTTTTATCAGATACATGAAAATTGCAATCATCGCAACAAGCGCGACAGACGTATTTTCATTTGTGGCGGCGGCGATTGCACCGAAAATAAACATAGCCGCCACGGATAATTTGCCGCGTTTAAATATATTCTTATCCCTTTCAAGCTGAATTCTAAAAGGCGCCAAAAAAGCAAGAACGATAATAATTCCCCAAAGGTAATTGCACGAGCCCATGAGCCATAGAAAATCTTCTCCGAAAGCGGGAACGCAGAAAAAAAGCGCAAAATTTACAAATATAAGCGCCGCGGGGGAAAAGAATTTGTTATAACAGCCGTGAAACAAAATAAGCCCGAGCAACAACAAAAATCCAAGCGCATTTATCGCGCGAAAAATTTCTATGCCCAAACAAAAGAAAATATAAGCCAACGCGTGAAGCACAACCCTGCCGCTCCAATTTAAATAAAGCCCTTTAAGGATATTCAACATATCTACGGGATCGTTTTCCGCAGCCAAAAAATAGCAATAAAAATCATCCGCCGCAAGATGGGTATAAAAATTTACCCTGAAAGAAATTACGGCAATCAACAAAAAAAATATAACAAAAACCGCTTTGTTTACAAATTCGTGATTTTTATACATATCGCTCCTACAAAAAAAGCGCGGTGAAACCCGCGCTATATCAATCTAAAAAGTCTTTCAATTTTCTGCTTCTGCTTGGGTGACGAAGTTTTCTCAACGCTTTCGCCTCAATCTGGCGAATGCGCTCACGGGTTACGCCAAAACTTTGCCCGACTTCCTCTAAAGTCCTTGCCCTGCCGTCGTCAAGTCCGAACCTTAAACGAAGTACCTTTTCTTCTCTGGGGGTTAGCGTATCCAAAACCTCTTCAAGCTGCTCTTTTAAGAGCATAAACGAAGCCGCGTCCGCAGGAGCGGGAGCGTCCTGATCCTCGATAAAGTCACCTAAGTGCGAATCTTCCTCTTCGCCTATCGGGGTTTCCAGAGACACAGGCTCTTGAGCGATTTTCATAATCTCCCGCACTCGCTCAACGCTTATGTCCATCTCTTTTGCAATCTCATCGGGAGTAGGTTCTCTGCCGTATAATTGCAAAAGTTGGCGCGAAGTTCTTATAAGCTTGTTTATGGTTTCCACCATGTGAACGGGAATTCTTATAGTGCGCGCCTGATCCGCGATAGCTCTGGTTATGGCCTGTCTAATCCACCACGTTGCGTAAGTGCTGAACTTGTAGCCTTTGTTGTAGTCGAATTTTTCAACGGCTTTAATAAGCCCCAAATTTCCTTCTTGTATGAGGTCTAAGAAAAGCATTCCGCGACCCACATAGCGCTTTGCGATACTCACCACAAGCCTTAAATTCGCGTTGGCTAGTCGACTTTCGGCTTCTTCATCGCCTTGCTCCATGCGCTTTGCAAGCTCCACTTCTTCTTCGGCCGTGAGAAGCGGGACTCTTCCTATCTCTTTAAGATACATCCTCACGGGATCGTCAATACTGACGCCTTCGGGCACGCTTAAATCCAGTTCTACTTCTTCTTCCGCCTCTTTAACTGCCTCGGCGGCTTCATCTGTAGGCGGAATATCCTCCACTATTTCAATGCCCTGTTTGCTAAATACATCGTAGATATCGTTAATCTCGTCAAGAGAGAGGTCTTTGGTTTGAAGCGCGTCGGCAAGCTCGCCGTAAGTGAGCACGCCGCCGTTCTTGCTGCCTTTAGCTAAAAGCGCTTCTATCAGCTGAATACTCTTGGTTTTTTCGCCTTCGCGCTTTATAACTTTTTTCTTATCGGCTTTAATCTTCTTGGAATCCTTATCGCCCTTTTCGGACTTCTTTGCCGCCTTAGCCTCTTTTTCGTCTTTCTTCTCTTTCGGAACTTTTTCCTCTTTAAGCGCTTCGGCTTTAACACCTTCGTCTTTTGAGGTTTTTCCTTCCTTGATTGTTTTTACAGGCTTGTTTTCTCCTGTTTCCTTGGGAATCTCAGTATCCTTAACGTCTTTTACTTCTTTGGTATCGGTTTTTACCTTAGCTTCTGCAACATCTTTGGAAGATTTTTCCGTTTTAACGATCGTTGCCGCCTTAGCTTTAGCGACTTTATCCGCCGTAGCTTTTTTTGTTTCTTTTGCCTTGGTAGTATCTTTAACTGCTTTTACTTTTTTTGCCTCTGCTGTTTTCTTTACGTCTTTTTTCGCAACGGCAGACTTCTTCGCTGTTTTTTTCGGTTGCTTTGATTTTTCGGCAGGGACTTCTTCAGACGGCGTTTTCCCGGAGGTTTTAACCGTTTTCGCCTGCTTTGCAACAGCCTTCTTTGCCGTATCTTTTTTGTCCTCCGCTTTCGTTGCGGCAGATTCCTTAACTTGTTTTACGTCTTTTTCAGCCTGCCCGTTACTATCAACATTTTTTACAACCTCATTATTTTCAGCCATCTTTTCGCCCCCCTCTCCTATTGATATAATTTACAACTCGCTAAGCGCTTTCTTTATTTCTCTCAAAGCTTCCAAAGCCTCTTCTCCGTCGTCCCCTCTTATAATAGCCTCTTCCAATTCGCGACTTTTTCTCTGATATCGAATATTCAAATCCTGTCTTTCAAAAAGCTTTAAAGCGTCAATATAAGCTTCGCTCTCATATTCCTCCACGAGCGCCCTTGAAATTTCCGCCGCAGCGTCCTCCGAAAGCTTTGTAATATCTATGTCCGCGCCGTATTCAAACAATCTTGCAAAAATTTCTTTCTGACTTTCGCTTTCGATTATATCCGTGGGCAACGTCTCCTTTAAGTACGACAACGCCGCCTCGTCTTCAACCGCTTCTTTGATAAGTATTCTACCGGCTCTGTCAAGAGCGTTTTCCCTGCGGCGAACAGCCTTTCTTGCCGTCTGAACAGTCGGAACAAACCTTCCTACTCGCCCTATTTCGTTGCGCACAACGCCTTCGTCAAGCATCAACGCGCCGGCCAATTTCTTTTGGTAATATATCCGCTTTGCTTCATCCCTAAGCCCCGCCAAAGCGGGAAGCATATCGTGAAGCGCTCGAACTTTTCCATCAAGCGTATCGGTATTCGTTCGCTTTAAAACGTATTGCAATCGAAAATCTACCAACGGCAACGCGTTTTTCACCAACTCCAAAAACTCGTCTTTGCCGTGTTTTCGGATAAACTCGTCAGGGTCTTTGCCATCCGGAATTTCTATCACAAAAATCTCTGCGCCGACGTTTTCCGCCAACCCCATCGCGCGAACCGTAGCCGTTTGCCCGGCTTCATCGCTGTCGTAGGCAAAATACAATTTTTTTGCGTATCTCATCAAAAGTTTCGCTTGGTTTGCGGTAAAAGCCGTGCCAAGAGAGGCAACAACGTTGCCTACCCCCGCCGCCGCAAGTGAAATTGCGTCCATATAGCCTTCGACA
>JAFXOC010000487.1 GCA_017529085.1 Selenomonadaceae bacterium
AAATTTTGGCTCAAAAGTCGCGGTTGTGAAGCCTCCCTCTTAGAGGGAGGGGGACCGCGAAGCGGTGGAAGGAGAGCCATGAAGAGCACGATATTTATTGTAATTTTACTAATTTGTTTACACTCTCCCCCCCTATTAGAGGGGGGAGAGTTTTTACTTTTGCAACGCTTTCCAAGCCTCGTCGGCGCGGGATACATATAAATCGCGTATAGCTTTATTTTCGCCTAATCCGTGAAGATACGCTTCGACTTTAAATCCCGCTTTTGTCAATACGCTCTTGTGTGAATCCGCTTCGTCCCCCGCCATATCGTTTGTGGCGTGGTCGCCCGCTACCATCATAATGGGGACGAGAGTTACTTTTTTAATCCCGTTCTTTTTTAGTTTCGGCATAACGGTTTCAAGATTAGGCCAGCCTTCGACCGTATATACATAGACGTTATTGTAGCCCATTTCCGAAAGTTTTGCCTGTATCACTGAATAATAGGCGTTAGCGGGTTGCGGCGTTCCATGCGCCAGTAAAAGCACCGCTTCGTCTTTAGCGAGATTGTTGAACCGCGGCGAAACAGCTTTTATGAAATCCGAAACATCGTCCGCCTGTTCCTCTTGTCCTTGCCAATACATCAAAGGCGTGCCAATCGTCATCTTTTTAAACGATTCCTTGAACTTGTCGAACACGCCTTTTTTATACGAATATTCGACGCCGGGGATGATGTCCAAAGATACAAGGGCGACTCTCGTATACCCTTCGGCTTTTAGCTTAGCCAACGCTTCTTCGGGTGTGGGATAGGTTATGTTCTCCTTTTTCTTTATGCGGTCGATGATTATATGAGAAGTGAAAGCTGTTACCACCTTTACGCCCGGATGCGCCGCTTGTATATCGTTAATCGTGGCGTTGATGGTCTTTTCCCTGGTATCCTTATATGTGGTGCCGAAACTCATCACCAAGATAGCGTCTTTATTCGCCACGGATTTCATCTTGGGATTTTCATAAGTGAGTACGCCGATTTGCGTAGCTTCGGTCAGAGCCGGCGTTGCGGTTTTGACCTCGGAACTCAATTGATAAGCGGCGTACGTGGGCGCGGAAAATCCTAAGGCTACCGAACACGCTAACGATGTAACCAATAATTTTTTCCAATTTTTCATTATTTTAACCTCCAAACAAAAAATGAGCGTTTCCAAAAAAGGAAAGCTCATTAAAGATACCGACAGAAAACCTCTCGATTAATGAAATCTCCTTCCCATCTCTCGTAGGTAATGACGGCGATTGTTAAACAGGCAGTTCTCCTGGCTTGGTTCATAGCTCCTTCGCGCCTTCCCGGATTTAACCAGTGACATAACTATGCGAATTCGCTCCCCTTACAGTGGCGGGACCGCGCCGGACTAATACCGGACTTCTCTATTAAGTCTTTCGACACCTGTTCCATATATGAAATTTTATGCTATGGATTATCCCATAAAATGTAACGATTGTCAATAGGGAGTATAATTCAAAGCTCCACAATTACTTTATTTTTACCTTCTTCAAAAATATAAGAAAAATCCTTCGCCGCTTTTTTTATAACCATGGCTACAATGTTTTCCACAAGCTCAAAACCTGATTCGTCCGACTCTTTAAAGGGGTTGTGCTGTTTGCCGCCGCTTTCTATGCTTATCTTAATATTGCCCGAAGTTTCCTCATAAGTGATGTTGACATTTACGTTTACATTGGGGCCGTTGTCGAAGCTGTACTTGAAAAACTCGTAAATAATGTCTTCGGTGAACTGCTGCATGAGGTATTTTCGCTTACCGCTTACGCCGTATTTTTCGGCGAAAACTATAATGCCGCCCATCAACTTCATAAGGTCAAACTCAGGGCGATAGGTAATCTCAAATTCGAAAGATTTTAGTTTTTTGATAAAAGCTACGGTTTTGATTTTTTGCGGATTTTTGAATATCTCTTCGGGCGAACCGTCTTCATATATGCCGCCATCTGCGAAGAACAGAACACGGTCTGAGGCTTCTTCTGCAAATTCCATCTCATGCGTCACTATTATCATAGTGAGTTTTTGCTTCGCAAGCAGACGGATAACAGCCAGAACTTCGCCGACCATAGTAGGGTCTAACGCGCTTGTTGGCTCGTCCATAAGCAGGAGTTTCGGATCCATCATAAGGGCGCGACATATTGCGATACGCTGTTGCTGCCCGCCTGATAATATTTTAGGGAAATCGTACGCTCTTGAAGACAGTCCCACCTTGGTTAAAAGGTCAAACGCCTTCTCTTCCGCCTCTTTACGGGGAATTTTAAGAAGACGGGTTGGCGCTAAACAGAGATTATCCATAACGTTCATGTGGGAAAACAGTCGAAAGTTTTGAAACACCATGCCCATATTGCGGCGAATTTTATCGACATCGGCGTTTTTCGCCGTTATTTCTTCGCCGTTTATAACAATTTCTCCGGCGTCCGGCGTTTCAAGGAGATTGATGCAACGGAGGAACACGCTCTTACCGCAACCGGACGCGCCTATTACGGATATGATTTCCCCTTCTTTAACCTCTAAGTTTAAATTCTCCAATACGTTCAAATCGCCGAAAGATTTTTTTAAACCTTTTATCGAAAGAATGTTCAACGCTACTTACCTCCATTATTCCCATTGCGATCGGTATAAAAGAAAATGGCGTTTACCGCGTAAGATACGAGAAGATAGATTATCATGCCGCCCAAAATGGTAATCATCGGTTGCATGGTGCGCGAAGCCGTGTTGTATATCACCCTTGTAAGGTCTGTAATGGAGACGTAGCCGACCACGCTTGTCCACTGAATGAGGTTTATTATGGTGGATTGATAAACGGGACGGGCGATTTTAAAGAGTTGCGGAAGTGTAATAAGGCGAAACGCTTCGTATTTGGAAAATCCTAGAGTTCGAGCGGCTTCAACCTGCCCGTAATCCGTAGCTAAAAGCGCGGAACGCAAAATTTCCGCAACATGAGCGGAAGTGTGCATGGAAAACGCAATTACGGCAACAATTTCGGGGGATAAATTGCTTTCGGCAAATACACCGTAATAAAGCAGCATAAGCAGCATAAGCACGGGAGAGCCGCGCAAAAGCCCTATATAACCGCTCGCTATTAGGCGAGAGAATTTATTATGTTTTAAACGAAAAAAGCAGACAACGGCTCCCAAAATCGTGCCTAAAAAAAGCGCCAGAACGGAAATTTCGACCGTAACCGCCAAGCCTTTTAAAATTGTAAGCCACGCGCCGTCTGCGATAAATATTTTGTATATAAGATTAGTGTCCAAAAGAAACACTCCCGTAATAAATAAGCAGCCATATAGGCTGCTTATTACTTAATGAATTTATTGCTTCTTAGAAACATGAACGATTTTGTCGGTGAAATAGGGAACGGTTAGTTCCATGCCCTCGGGTTTGTCAACGTCCCTCGGAATGGGGCTGTCGCCAAAGGGAATGGTCGCCCAGAACACCACGTCGACTTTCTTTGAGGAAAGAGCGGCTGCGCGGGCGGCGCTGTCTATGTATATAATTTCAACGTTTTTGCCGGTACGCTTGCCAAGTTCGCTTAAAACCGCCGTGTTAAAGCCTGCCGCTTTGCCGTTTGCAAGTACTAAGTCAAATGGCGGCAAATCGCCCGTCACCGCTATTTTAAGTGCAGGAGCGCCGTCAATTTTAGGCATGGGAACTTCAGGAGGCTCTTCGCCTTTCTTTAAGTCGGTAATATAAGTTTTCACAAGCTTGTCAAGGGTACCGTCCTGTTTCATGCCCTCAATCGCCTTGTCAAGCTCTTGTTTTAATGCGGTATCGTCCTTGCGTACGGCGCAAGAGAACGAATCGGAAAGCTTCATACCATTTCCTTGATCGGTTATTGTCAGCTTATCGTTCCTGTCTATCAGGTATTTAGCTACGGAATCGTACAAACTCATTTCTTGCACGCTGCCCGAGTCAAGCCCCATCTGCATGGAAGTCAACTTATCGTAATAGATATAGTTATGCGGAGCTACTCCGCGAGCTCCCGGCACGTCGTGAACTTTTTTCAGAATCTCGTTTATCTTCTGTTCGCTGGCGTTCAAATGAGTCAGCATACCGATTTTAATATCTTCTTTCGCCTTTTTGCCCTCATCCGCTTTTTGCCCGCCGCATCCCGCAACGAGCGCGCCAACCACCGTAAAACAAACCGCAAGCTTTGCTAATTTTGCTAATCTCATGTTGTTTTCTCCTTATATATTAGTTTTTACTTACTTTCTTTCTTTTCTCTTTTTTGTAAAAAAGAGAAAAGAAAGAAAGTGACAAAGAAAGAAAAGAAAAAAAACTTTAATAATTTGTTTTTAATTTGTTTTGATTTCATGCCATAAATTTAAACCTAAAAGATGTTTCTACGTAATCATAAAATTTTCCTGCTTTTAAGTTAAATTTTGCAAACTGTTTTTCATTCTCGCTAACGACTCAGTTTTTCCGAGTATAGCCAGAATTTCCGTTGCGCCGCCCGGAGTCGCGCTTTTTCCCGACACCGATATACGGATTGGCCACAGCGCCGCGCCTTTTTTATACCCTTTTTCCGTTATAAAAGCGTTCAGCTTTTCGTAGAGTTTATCGTTTTCCCATTCGTTGTCGGGAACGGTTTCAAGAAGCTCCAACACATTTGGTAAAATTTCTTTTGCAAATTCAGCCGTAACTTTGTTGCGCTTGTTTATGTAAAGACTTGCGTCAAAAGGCGGCATCTCCTTTAAGAAGGCGATTTCAGCGGGTATTTCGTCAAGCCTTGAAATACGGGTTTTTAATAAAGCCGCTATTTTTTCCCACTCAGCTTCTAATGCGCCTAGATCTCCCGCGAAGGGTTTAGCCAGCTCGGAGAATTTTGCGCTGTCCATGGCTTTTAGGTATTCGCCGTTCATCCAGCCTAATTTTTCGTAATCAAACACAGAATTTGATTTAGACAAGCCTTCAAGCGAAAATTCCTCTATGAGTTCGTCCATGGAAAATATTTCTTGAGTGGAGTTTTTGGGGTTCCAGCCGAGAAGCGCGACGTAATTCACGATGGCTTCAGGCAAATATCCCATGTTCGCCAAATCTTCAAAACTCGTTGCGCCGTGACGCTTAGAAAGCTTTGATACGGAGCCGTCGGCGGCTTTGCCCATAACGGGCGCAAGATGTATAAACGCGGGCGGTTCCCAACCTAACGCTTGATATAATAAAACGTGCTTGGGAGTCGATGTGATAAACTCTGCGCCCCTTATTATATGCGTAACTTCCATTAAGTGATCGTCTATGACGTTGGCAAAATTGTAAGTCGGCATTCCGTCTCTCTTTAGCAACACTTGATCTTCAAGCTCTTCATTATTAAACGAAATCGCGCCGTGCAACACGTCGAAATACGAAGTCTCCCCCGTAAGCGGCATCTTCTGTCTTACCACAAAAGGCTCGTTTTCCATGCGTTTTTTTGCTTCATCTGCGGGAATATCCCTGCAAGCCCTGTTATATCCGCCGAATTTATTATCTTCGCCATTTGCGGTTTCTTCTCGTTTGTCATCGCAGAAGCAAGGATACGCCGCGCCTTTTTCGATAAGCTCCATGGCGTATTTCTTATAAATCTCCATGCGCTCGCTCTGCACATAAGGTCCAAACTCTCCGCCAATCCCCGGCCCTTCGTCGGCTACGATATTCGCCGCCTTTAACGTGCGCTTTATAAAGTCCACCGCGTCCGGCACATACCTCGCTCTATCCGTATCCTCTATTCTTAGTATAAAATCTCCCTTGTTCTTCTTTGCAAACAAATAAGCGTAAAGCGCCGTCCGTAAGTTTCCTATGTGCATATATCCCGTAGGACTGGGCGCAAATCTCGTGCGAACTTTCATTAAAATTTCTCCCTCTTAAAAATTATCCGTAGGCTTCAATTTTTATTATGCACATTCTATCAAAATTATGTTTTTTTATCAAGCTATGATTATGAAACGATGGTTACGCCGCAAAACGCAGTCCCACAATGCCGCACATTATCATTGAAACGAAAACGACACGCAAAATCGTAACCGGTTCGTTAAAAAGAATAGCGCCGAAAACGAACGCGCCTACAACTCCCATGCCCGTCCAAATCGGATACGCTATTGACAACGGAAGTTTCTGCGCCGCAAGAGATAAAAACGCCAAGCTCCCTATTGATACCAATACGACAAAAACGCTCGGAAGCAGTTTACTAAAACCGTCGGTATATTTTAACCCGACTGTCCAACCGATTTCACACAGCCCCGCCAAAAACAAATATATCCAACTCATAAAAATCCCTCCAAAAAAAGAATCACATCTTTGCCTTCAAAGACCTAACGGCAAAGATATGACGTATTAATCACCCGGTGGCGATTTGTCCGAAAACAAATTTATTTGCTCCTCAATATCTATTTTTTTCA
>JAFXOC010000488.1 GCA_017529085.1 Selenomonadaceae bacterium
TTCATCGTCCACCACCACAACCATTCGCCCATTCTTTATATCCTCAACCGCTTCTTCCACAGTCGCAAAATCCGCCATTTTATCACTCCTTAACAAAATCCTTCTTTCTTTTTTCTCTTTCTTTTTTGTAAAAAAGAAAGAAAAAAAAGAAAGAAGCAAAGAAAAAACTTTAATAAGGGGTTTAGTGTTTAGAAAAAACCATTGGTTGACAAAAAATCTTTAGTGATACCGCCACTATTGCTTGCTAATTTTTCTACATACTTCCCTATTATATCTGTTTCTATATTTATAAGGCTTCCGATTTTTTTTTCTTTTAAATCGGTAATTTCCCTGGTATGCGGGATAAGAGAAACAGTAAAACTGCTTAAATCGACGCTTGCAACGGTTAAACTAATGCCGTCCAAAGCTACGGAGCCTTTTTCAACCACATATCGAAGAATTTTCGGCTCCGCCTGAATTTTCATCAAAACAGCATTAGCTTCATTTTTCAATGAAAGAATTTTTCCAACCCCGTCAACATGCCCACTTACTATATGTCCGCCCAATCTTGACGAAAGAGTAAGAGCGCGTTCAAGATTAACCATACCGCCAATCTTCAGCTCAAAAAGCGAAGTGCGGCGAATGGTTTCGGGCATAACGTCGGCGGTAAAACTTTTGTCGTCAAATTCGGTAACGGTGAGACATACGCCGTTTACACAAATACTGTCCCCGACTCTTACATCCTCAACAACGACCTTTGACTCGACAACGATTTTACCTCCTCCGATTGATTTTACTTTCCCCACTTCCTCTACGATACCCGTAAACAAGCGTCAATCCTTCTTTCTGTCCGCTCTTATCAGCAAGTCCTCGCCTAATTTTTCAATCTCCGTATTCTCCAAGACCGCCGCATTTGAAAGTTTGTCAAATCCGTCTCCTCCAAAGGCGCTTTTAGACAGACCTCCTCCCAAAATCTTCGGAGCCACAAAAGCATATATTCTATCAAACAATTTTTCCCTCGCAAAAGAAAAATTTACTTCCCCACCGCCTTCAATCAAAACGGAAGTTATCTCTCTTTCGCCCAAAATTTTAAGCAACGCTTTTAAATCAACTCTATCTTCACCCGCTGTCACAACTTCCGCGCCGGTATTTAAAATTTCCCGTACCCGCTCTCTTGAGGCTCGTTCCGAAACCGCCACTATAGTTTTTGCCGCTTTATCGGTCAAAACTTTAGCGTCCAGAGGAATTTTTGCCGCGCTGTCCAAAATGACGCGAATCGGATTTTTCCCTATTCCGCCGGAAATTCTAGTCGTCAAACTTGGATTATCCGCTAAAACCGTACCTATTCCCACAAAAATAGCGTCAACCCTGTCGCGAAGTTCGTGAACCCGCTCTCTCGCAGCTTCTCCCGTTATCCATTTTGACTCGCCGTCTTTCGTGGCAATTTTTCCGTCAAGGGTCATGGCAGTTTTTAAAATCACAAAAGGAAACCCCGTGGAAACCCATTTGCAGAAGACTTTGTTGAGTTTTTTTGCCTCATCTTCCAAAACACCGAGAGTAATTTCTAATCCTGCAGTTCTCAATTTCTCAATGCCTTTTCCGCTCACAAGAGGATTTGGGTCAAGCATCGCAACGACCACTCTGCGTACCCCCGCTTTTATTAAAGCGTCCGTGCAAGGTCCGGTTTTTCCGAAATGGGCGCATGGTTCAAGAGTTACATATATAGTCGCGTCTCTAGCGAGTTCGCCCGCCATGTTTAACGCATGAATTTCCGCGTGAGGTGTTCCCGCTTTTCTGTGCCAACCCGACGCTATAATTCTTCCATCCTTTACTATAACGGCTCCCACCATAGGATTAGGCGAAGTGCGTCCTATTCCATTTTTTGCGAGGTGAAGGGCTTCCGCCATGTAAATTTCGTCCTCCAAGACTTCACCTCCCCATAACATAAAGCAAAAGCCGACACTACTCCTGTCGGCTTCTTTACATATAGTCAACGACAATAAGTTTTGTGCTTAATTTCCCCGCCCGAAGGGCGGGGAAATTAAATAAAGCATAATTTTTTGCCGTTTACCTATTTTACTCATGCGCCAAGATGAGCTTCGTACACGCTCATACAGGAATTCTGCTGTTTTGCGCGCAAAATATCCTCGTACGAAATCCCTGGAAGTCCTTCTCTTTTCATTTTCTCCTGCAACTTTATCTGACACGATATCATATTGTCCGACAACCCAACTGCCTTTGCTTTAACTTGAAATTCCGCCGCTGTCATCTTAGTATCCCCTTCTTTTTTTATCTCTAATCTACTTCGAAAAGCTGAAAGTTCAATGAATGACCCTTGAATTTACGGCAAAGATTTCAAACTGTCAACCGGCCAAAAAACCGCAACTGCTTTACCTTTTATTAAATCGTACGGCACAAAACCCACGTCCACAAAGCGACTGTCCTCCGAATTGTTGCGATTGTCTCCCATTACAAAAATCGTACCGCCGGGAACGGTAGCTCTCGGGTATTCGCTTCTGGTTTTTTCCAAAATATAATCCTCTTGCAGAAGTTTATCGTTTACAAAAACCCGCCCGTCTTTAATCTCAACAGTGTCTCCTGGAGTTGCTATAACCCTTTTTATAAAATCCCTTGTCTTATCCCTAGGGTATTTAAAAACCAAAATTTCGCCTTTTTCCGGTGGGCGGAAACGATATAAGAATTTATTCACCACAAGTCGCTCATGAGACTCAAGAGTAGGAAGCATCGAAGGACCTTCCACTATATAGAGTTCGACTATAAACGTACGAATGAAAAACGCCAACACGAGCGCGACGGCAATCGAAACTACCCAATCTTTCACTTCTTTCCAAACAGAATCCATAACAGTCCCCTTTTATTTTTCATAAAACCGCAAAATAGAAAAATAGGGACTGCGCCGGCAGTCCCATCCGAAATTACCTTTTTTCACGAATACGCGCAGCCTTACCCGTAAGTTTGCGGAGATAATAAAGTTTTGCGCGACGCACGATACCGCGACGCATAACCTCGATTTTATCAATACGCGGCGAATGTACCGGGAAAACGCGCTCCACCCCCGTACCGTAAGAAACGCGACGAACAGTAAACGTCTCGCGAACACCCGTACCTTGACGCGCTATGACAACGCCTTCAAAAACCTGGATACGCTCTCTTGTGCCTTCAACGATTTTTGCGTGAACACGCACCGTATCGCCGGGCTTAAACTGAGGGATGTCGCTTCTTAGCTGTTCTTTTTCAAGCTCTTCAATAATGTTCATATATTTTCCTCCTATCTCGGCGTTCGTGACGAATTGTTCATTCAGAGGACCGCCGCATGCGTTCGTAGTATAGCATGTTTTTTTTCGCATTTCAAGCAAAAAAAATAAACGAAAAAAGTTTTTTTACCGGCGTTTTTTTACCGGCTTTATTATTATTTACTCAGTTGTTTCAAGATACAACGGTTCACAAATTTTTCTTTCCACTTGTCGCTTTAACATTTGAAAAGCTTGGAACATAGCTTCCGGTTTGATTTGGTTGATACAATGCGGAGAATCTGACAAACAGCCCAAAAAATCTTGGGACTTTTTGCACTCTGGCAAAGCTTTTTTTGGTTGCACAATTACGGACGGTACGCCGTAAGGAAACCACCGTTGCACCGTCGATATGAACGGCAAGCTTATGTCCATAGGAAAACACGATGGCGTAAGAACCGGAACATTTAATGCGGCCGCTATATGCATAGTACCCGTATCATTACAGATACAATATTTGCAACAATTTATTACGGCTGCCGTTTGGCGTAAAGACAAATGCCCTGTCAAATTCAACGCTTTACCCGCCGACACGTTTTTTTCTATAATTTCCGCCTCTTGTATATCGCCGGGTCCGCCTAATATGACAAATAAAACATCCTCTTCTTCCGCGATCTTATTTATCAATTCGGCATAGTATTCAGGAGAATAGTGTTTCTTTTTTTGAGAACCGCCGACACAAACGGCGTATATGAGAGGATATTCTTTTAATAATTCTTTGGCGAAATTGATGTCTTCGGTATCGCACCAAACTTCCGGCTGTCTCTCGGAAACAGGAGCGCGAAGCAGGTAGTCAATACAAGAAAGGCAATCATCCACAGCGTGAAAACCGTGCATACAACGCTTTGAAGGTATCGTCAAAAGCGATTTAAATTGCATATTTAATCCAATCGGATTTGAAATTATTTCCTTTGAGCCCGCCATATACGCAAGCAATATGGTTGACGACGCTTCCCCGAAGGAAAACGCGAAGGCGATGTCGTATCGTCTATGCATAATTTTTTCCGCCATCGATAAATTATACATATACACGCTTTTTAAATCATTGGGATCGTAGTTTCTTTTGACTGTGAGTATCTCATCGACATACGGACAATTTTCCGCCAACGATATCACGGCTTCGGCGACAAGCAAGGTAATATGCGCATCCTTATATATGCGCCTCAATTCGCGTACTGATGATGTGAATGAAATAAAATCGCCTATTGCCGAAGAATCTTGTAAAATCAAAATACTTGTCTCAGATTTATCGGTTTTACTGTTAAACACATCCTGACGATACCCTGATTTCTCAAACCAAGGTTCCATGAATGTTTTCATTTTATCGGGTTTAAAATTTTTACGCATCGCGCTTATTTCGAAATATTTTTTGAATTGCTTTATCAAAATTGATATCCATTCCTGTGTTGCGTCCTGTTCCATAATTTCCTCCCAAAACTGCCTTGGTTAATCCAACAAAAAAACTCCCCTTAATCAAAGAATCGGTTAAATCAGCTAAAATACTGCAAATTTAACCGACCCTCCGACTAAAGAGAGTTCGTTTCTATATGTATGAAATTTTATGCAAGAAGCGTAATTACAAAGGCAATTCACCCCCATCTCGAAAATAATTCTCAATTGCATAAAACTCAGTCCTTTCCTGAAAACTTCGGCCATTGTACCATAAGAAAAATTTATTTTCAAATTCTCCTCATTCAAGTTTTTGACATTCGTCTGCATTTTTTAGTTAGTATTCACGGAACTCTCCCCCCTACCTCCCTCTAGGAGGGGGCTTGATTAGAGGCAATGTAAAATTTTAGCTTCAAAGTCGCGGTTGTGGAGCCTCCCTCTTAGAGGGAGGGGGACCGCGAAGCGGTGGAAGGAGGCCATGAAGAGCACTAATTTTCTTTTTTGTTACCTGTGAACAGTAACCATTTTTACTCCCTCAACAATTTTTCCTTTAACTCATAATATTTTGTCGAATAAAACGCCTTACCCTGATTTTCGTTATAATTACAACCAAAGTAAATTCGACTTATTTGTATAATTGGCGGCGACTGAATCCGCTTCGCTACGGAAAGACCGTTAAACTGATTCCACCAGCGTTCCAAATCATTTATAAAATCCGCATTAGTTTTAAAAAGTTCCTTTACAAGTCCTTCCTTACAACCGATTTTTTCTTCAAGACTATTCTCTGAATGCCACTCTAAAATCTCTTCAGCCGTAATTTTAGGGTCATGTTCCCAAAAAGCCTTAAACAGATAATCATGATACGGATAAAAAAGCGGATCTCCTTTTCCTTCTTCAGCGTTTTGCGCTTCGGACAATTCTGCGCTTGGCACTATGTCTATTATTCCTTGAGGAATAACCTCTCTTTTATATACTTCTTCGTTAAGATAATGCGCCAGCTCATATACCTGATGTTTCCATAAATCGGCAAGAGCCGCCAAAAAACCTGCGCTGTCGCCGTATAACGTTGCGTAACCTGCCGCGCACTCTGTTTTATTGCCGTTACAGGTAAATGCTGCGGGTTTTTCTTCTCCGCCCTTATGCGAAAACGCCGCGGCAAGCGCAGCAAGCAATCTTGCGCCTCTGTCTCTTGCTTGGATGTTTTCCTTGTCAAAAGACGAAAGTTCAAGATTATACTTTTCGCCGTCCTTCAAAAAAGTTATCGGAGTTTCCGAAATTTCTCGTACCGTTCGGTTTACGCTTTCTTCTATCGGGAAGACCGCGTAGTTGGCCTCTAAATTCTTTGCCAAAGACTCGGCGAGATTTTTTGTGGTATTGGAATTATACCTGCTCGGCATATTTACCAAAAGTATGTCATCAGGCGGCAAAATGCTTCCGTAAAGGGCTGCCGCGACCGCCGAATCTATGCCGCCCGAAATTCCTATGACAACCCTCTTTAATCCGACGGTTTTCATAAAATATTTTACGCCGATTTTAAGAGTTTTATAAATTTCCTCTGTTTGTGAGGGAATAGTATTATTTGATTTTACAAAAACTTCGGTATCGTAAATTTTCATATCCGCATTTTCATCCGATAGGCAAAAAGCCAAACTCCCGTCGGGATTAAAAGCCATGCTTCTGCCCGTAAATACGCATACGTTTTTATCTTCGTTTTCACTTGAAATCTTGTTTATATAGAAAACAGGTTTCTTATGTTCTTTAGAAAAGTTTGAAAGTTTATCTATCCATTTTTCAAAACGACCCGGTTCAAAGTGAAAAGGTTCGGCGAAAACGAAAATATCGGCGTCTGGAAAATTTAGTTTATCTTTTTTTAAAAGACTGTAGTTTATACAAAATTTTTTGCCTTTAATTTCTCCGTTGTAACTTTCAAAAATAACTTTAAGTTCACCCGCTGCTTCAATAATTTTATTATTGGCAATCCCTATTTCATTCGTAAAAGAAGGTCTGTCCCAATAATTTCCGTTGTAAAATCCCGAAATTGAAAAAGGCGGCAATAAAAGACAATCAACACCCTCGCTTTTTGCTTTTTTTACCATTTTAATTATATGCTTGGTATTTGCGTCAAAATCTCTAGGCAAAATTTCCGGCTGACACACGGCTATTTTCATGTTCTAATCCTCCTCATGTCTGTTTGAAAATAAGGCAACTTCTATAGTGAACGCCGTTAAATTTTGTGATTTGCTTCCCCGCCCGAAGGGCGGGGAAGCAAACTCAAGTAAAAATATTTTTGTCGTTCACTATAGTGATGCCAATAAGACTATCATAAAATTATGAAATTTTTTTAACAAGCAGGATTTTTATTAGATTTGAAGAAATATTTTCGATGATATTGCATTAGGAGATGTTTTGTATGAAGTTTTATAAAATTTTACCGTTTATGCTTTGCGCATTGCTACTCATTCAATCATTTGCATTTGCGGCGCACACTGAAAAAAGTCAAGGGTTCACTCTTACAATTCCCGACGATGTCTATCCTCTTTTAAAGATAAAAACCTCAGGCAACCCAAACAATATCTTTAACGTATCGGAATTAGGCTCCGTGAAAGCTGCAAAAAAGCTTGGTCAAAAATATGACGGCGTAGGTTTTCTCTTTAGCATATCAAAAATCTCAAAAAATAAGCTTCACAATATGTTGCAAGGCGACGCTTCGGGCAGGGAACTCTTTGCGACGGACAACAATGGCAACTACTACATATATAACCATCCCACCGATGTGCGCTATGTTCGCGAAAACAACGATTTAATGCGAAAAGACCAGCCTATCTGGAATAAAGTGAATGATTGGGCTTATACCAAAGTCCGCCAAAAATTTGTCGAAGACAACCGACTTATACCGCTTACAGCTGACAATTCCGAAGTAGGTATCGCAATAGCAAAAGTGTTGTACGATAAAAAAGCCAAATATACGCTAGCGGCGACGAGCGCGGGAACACTCTCTCCAAACGGCGTTGATCCCGAAAAATATTTGCGAGCTTTGTTATACGACGCTCAATTTTATTACACTCATGATCCTGTTCCCGACGGCGAATATATAGGGCTATATTTTCCCGAAGAAAAAACGATGTACAAATTTCATTGCGGAAAGAACAACTACATTACAAAAGAATCAGAAAAATTCCCTCCAAACGTTTACAAAGGCGAATGTCAAAACACGAAAAACGCCGTCACAAATATTGCCAGATGGTATCAAGCTCTTGCGGAAAAAGCCGGAAAAACCGTTACGGTAAACGGCGATTCCTATGTGGGTTCTTACCACGAAAGCATTGCGGGGCGCGGGCATATCGACATTGTAAAACAGGGAAACGTCTACAAAATCAATATCGGCTGGGGCGAAAGCGCCATTGCAAAAAGTTTTTGGCAGATGACCGGCAAATTTAAAAACGGCGTTCTAACTTACAACGACTGCGAATTTAAGAGCGTCGAATTTAACGAAAAAGGCAAGGGCAAAGTAAAACGCAGCTACAAAACGACAAAGGTCGCTTTATACTTTTAACCAACGGCGATCTAATCTGGGAAGACCACAAAGCGAATGTCGCCGAAGACAGCGTCTTCGTTCGCGATTAATATGAAAGGAGAAAGAAATTGAAATATATAAGCACTAGAGGCAACACAGAAAGGATAGAATCGGCAGAAGCAATTTTAAAGGGGATAGCCGACGACGGAGGATTGTTTGTGCCGGAAGAAATGCCGAAGGTAAATCTTGAGTTTATCGGAGAACTGGCGAATTTATCTTATGAAGAGCGAGCTAAACGAATTTTGGCGCTGCTTTTAACGGATTATACGGATGAAGAGTTGGATTCATGCGTAAAAAAGGCGTATGGCGGAGATAAATTTGACGATGTAAAAAGAGCGCCGCTTGATATACTCTCGAAAAATTCAATGTTGGAACTTTGGCACGGACCTACGAGCGCTTTTAAAGATATGGCTCTGCAGCTTTTGCCGGAGCTTATGAGCGTCGCATTAAAAAAGACGAGCGAAAAGAACGAA